>NZ_AMRL01000042.1 GCF_000299935.1 Oceanibaculum indicum P24
CGGGGGGCAGCTCACCGCGGTAACACAGAAAACAAAAAGGCCCGTGCCCCCTAGGCACATTCACCTGGGTCACGGGCCTTCATTTGCCTTAACCGAGCGGTCAGGACATATCCGCTTTTCGCTGCAGATAATCGTCGCGGTCGATCTCCCCGCGTGCATAGCGTGCCTTGAGAATGTCGAGCGCGCTGTTATGAGACGGTGTTGCCGAATGCGGCTGATGCCCTGCCCCCAGCCATCGGAACAGCAGGGTGAGCACCACCGCCAGCACAGCGATGAACAGGATGGCCGAGAGGCCGTGGAAGGCCATTCCCCAGAACCATCCGCCACCGTCATAGCCCATCATCGCACCGGGCTGATGCCAGTTCTGCCACATGATATCCTCCCTTCAATCGACCTGGCGCAGGGCGCCGGTACGGCGGTCGATTGCCAGGCGCTGGACCAGCGAGCCCTCCTGGGTGACGATGTCGGCCAGGATCTCGCAGCTACAAAGCTGTGGATGTGATGAATGTCGATTCAGCTCATTGCACACAATCAACTGCGACACCTTGGAACTCGACAAGTCTCCGGCGGTGATCTATGAACTCATCATGACTAGGTTCGTAACGATTTTCGTTTTCGCCGCGCTCACCGCATTCGCGGTCGGGTCGGTTACGAGCGTGACGAGCGCGACTACGATGTCTCTCAAGATGGCGCTCGCCGATGCCGGCGCCATGGATATGTCCGACTGTCAGGGCTGCGGCTCCGACAGCGGTGACAACAATGGCGGGATTGACTGCGACATGGTCTGCGTCGCTCCGATTCTGGCCAATCTTAATCTGGAAGTCAGTGTGCCTGCGGTGATCGGTATGTCCCCGTCGGCAAGCGCCTTTTATGACCTTGTCGGCCGGACAGGTCCGCCCGAACCCTACCCTCCCCGTACTCTCATCTGATCGGACGCCGGTCGGGGTGTGCTCCGGCCGCTTCGCCCTGTTGCACTTCCCGTGCAATCGCGCGTAGTCGCTGCTCAATTCATGCGCTGACTGTGTCTGCGCATCTGAAGCAAAGCGGAAATCAGATGAGAGCAAAACGATGTCATCAATCATCAAATCGGCGCTGTCGCGTCGGACCCTGCTGAAAACATACGCGGCTGGCGCAGCCAGCCTCGGAATGCCCGCGTTCCTCTCGTCACCTGCACAGGCGGCGGGTGTCCGAGAGTTTTCATTGAAGGCCGCGCCAGGGCTGGTGCGACTCGTACCGGAGCCGCACGGCGAGACGCCAGCCTGGTGCTATAACGGAACCGTCCCTGGGCAACAAATCCGCGTGCGACAGGGCGAACGCCTCCGTATCGCTGTCGAGAATGGCCTCGCCGAAGAGACCACCGTCCACTGGCATGGGCTCAGGGTGCCGAACGCCATGGATGGCGTCCCGCATCTCAACCAGCCGCCGATCGCGCCGGGCGGGAGCTTCGTCTACGAGTTCGACGCGGTCGACGCCGGTACCTTCTGGTACCACCCGCATCAACGCAGTTTCGAGCAGGTCGGGCGAGGGCTCTACGGGCCGCTGATTGTCGAAGAGCCCGAACCGCCAAGAATCGACCGGGAGCTTGTCTGGGTACTCGACGACTGGCGGCTCACAAAGTCTGCTGAGATCAGCGACGATTTCGGCAACGGCCATGACATGAGTCATAATGGCCGGGTCGGCAACACCGTGACCATCAACGGCCGCGTGCCGGACGTGCTTCCGGTGCGCAACGGCGAGCGTATCCGGTTAAGGCTTATCAATGCCGCAAACGCGCGCATTTTTGGCCTCGACTTCCAGGGCCACATACCGACAGTCATCGCGCTCGACGGCCAGCCGATAACGCCGCATGCGCCCGCCGGCGGTCTCGTCGTGCTCGGGCCTGCCATGCGGGCCGACATCATGCTCGACATGACCGGCAGGCCGGGCAGCCGCGTCTCGGTTATCGAACGGTTCTACCGGAATCTCGAATACCGACTGGTCGACCTCGCCTACGATGAGACGCCGCTTAGGGACACCACGCCCGACTGGCCCGTTTCCCTGCCCGCCAATCCTTTGCCCGAACCCGATCTCGCCGGAGCGCATCGCCATGAGGTGATCTTCAACGGCGGTATGATGGGCGGAATGGTAATGGCAGAGATGGGCGGCAGCATGGGCGAAGGCAGCCGGGCTGGCATGGGCGGCGGCATGATGGGGATGATGCACAGGCAGGGCATCTGGTTCGTGAATGGCAAGGCCGCTGAAGGCCATGTCCTCGACCCGATGCTGACCCTCGAACGCGATGGCAGCCATGTGATCGCCATGACCAATGCGACGGCCTGGCACCACCCGATCCACCTGCACGGCCATTCCTTCCGCGTGATCTCGCGCAACGGCGAACCGACACGTCACCGCGAATGGCAGGACACGGTGCTGATCGCACCGAGGGAAAGGGTCGAGATCGCCTTCGTCGCCGACAATCCCGGCGATTGGATGTTCCACTGCCACATCCTCGAACACCAGGCGGGCGGGATGATGGGTGTCATCCGCGTTGCCTGATCCACGGAATCAAGGAGAGCCACCATGCGTAACCCCATTGCCGCCGCCTTCGCGACCGTTGTGCTGGGTGTGGGTGTTTATTTCACGAACATATCTTTTGCGATCGCCGAGGAGGTGACCCTCTACAAGAACCCGCAATGCGACTGCTGCGAAGCCTACGCCGACTATCTGCGCGACAACGGCTTCACCGTCACCGTCAAGCCGACCCACGAGCTCGTCACCATGAGCCGCGAAGCCGGCATTCCGGACGACTTCCAGGGCTGCCACCTCGCCTTGATCGACGGCTATGTGGTGAGTGGCCATGTGCCCGTCACGATGGTCAACCGGCTGTTGAGCGATCGGCCCAACATCAAAGGTGTAACCCTGCCCGGCATGCCGATGGGCTCGCCCGGCATGAGTGGTACCAAGACCGAGGCCTTCACGATCTACACCGTGGGCGAAGACAAGCCTTCCATCTACGCGGTCGAATAAGGAGAGCTTCCAATGAATAACGCACCGACCGGCATGGGTATGGGCATGATGGAAGGCATGGGCGGCATGATGATGTGGGGCATGGGCCTCATATGGCTGCTCGTGATCGTCCTACTCATCCTCGGAATCGCGGCGCTGGTAAAAAATCTTTTCGGAGGTAGCCGTCGATGAAGCGCGCCGGTCTCGGCGCCGCGATACTGCTCGGCGGATGCGTCGTGGCCGGGCTGCTCTGGGTCGGACTTGGCCAGAGCGGCTCGGTCGTGCGGACTGCCGAACAGCTCGAACGCGGAGCGGATATCTACGCCACCAACTGCGCCTCCTGCCATGGCGCGAAGCTCGAAGGCCAGCCGGACTGGAAGCGTCGCCTGCCGTCCGGTCGCTTACCCGCACCGCCTCATGACGCGTCCGGGCACACCTGGCATCACCCCGATGACGTGCTGTTCCGCATCACCAAAGAAGGGCCTGCCGTCGTCGTCGGTGGCAGCTACGAGAGCGACATGCCTGGCTTCAACGAGGTGCTCTCCGACGACGACATCCGTGCGGTCCTGGACTTCATCAAGAGCACCTGGCCCGAGCGCGAGCGGCAGCACCAGGCCACGATGAGCCGCGAAAAGGAGGCAAGCTGATGAATTCCTTGCCCGCGTTCGGGTTCGTGCTGGGGCTGGTATTCTCGACCGCCGCGATGGCGGAAGGGCCGAATGCCGTCCCGCAGCACGACACGCCGGTGCCGCTCCCCGCGATCTCGTTTGCAGACGAACACGGCACCCCCCTCACGCTCGACCGCTGGCGCGGCAAGGTCGTCCTTCTTAACGTCTGGGCCACCTGGTGCGCCCCCTGCCGTCATGAAATGCCGACACTGGACCGGCTTCAGGCAACGCTCGGCAGCGAGCGCTTCCAGGTCGTGACGCTGTCGATAGACCGTGCTGGCGCCGGTGTCGTCCGCCGGTTCTTCGATGAGATCCGCATCCGGCATCTAGGCATCTTCATCGACGAGACAATGAAGGTATCGCGTGACCTCAAAATATTCGGCCTCCCGGCGACACTGCTCATCGGGCCGGACGGTCGGGAACTCGGCCGGCTGATCGGACCGGCCGTATGGGACACGGCGGAGATGGTCGCCTACTTCGAGAGCGTCATTGCCGAACATACAGGAAAGGAACCAAGACAATGATTGGTGAACAGAAAGCCATGGAAGATTCCCGTCCGATACCGTCATCGGCAAGGCCGCCCTGGATGACGCCTCGCCGGATCGTCTTGGTTGCAGGCACCGGAGTCCTGGGCGCCGGGCTTGCCCTCAACTGGGGCTGGCTGACGGCTGTGGGCGTCGCGCCGATCCTGCTCAGCCTCGCCCCCTGCGCCGCCATGTGCGCGCTAGGCCTCTGCATGCGCGGCGGCGGAACAAAGTCATGCTCAACCCACGGCAAGGCAGGCGTCGGGCCTCAGTCACACAGCCGCCGGGAATGACAGCGCAGACAGCCAGCGCCGAACGGGCGGATATTTCAGGGAGACGACATGCATTTTGCACGACTGACCGCATTGCTGATTGCCATGCTTGCCTATGCTATGCCGGCTGCGGCGCATCATCCCGGCGCCGACCTCGACAAGGTCATGGGCAGCAAGGAACAGTTCTTTCAGGCCATTGACAGCCCGGTGCCGCCGTTCGAACTGGCCGATGCTGATGGGAAAGTGGTTCGCTTGTCAGACTTCACCGACAGGATCGTTGTGCTCAACTTCATCTTCGCAGGCTGCGCCGATGTCTGCCCGCTGCACTCCGCCCTGATCGCGGACGTTCAGTCGAAGATCAACGTCACGCCGATGAAGGACATGGTCCAGTTCATCACGGTGACGACCGATCCCGAGGTAGATACGCCCGATGTCATGAGGAGCTATGGCGAGGCGCATGGCCTCGCCCCGAACAACTGGATGTTTCTCACCCGACGCCCAGGCGATACCGAGGACGCGACGCGAACCCTCTCGGAGACCTATAACGTCAAGTTCGAGCCGCTTGATGACGGCCAGCAGATGCATGGCGTCGTCACGCATGTGATCGACCGTGACGGGCGGTTCGCCGCCAAGTTCCATGGCCTGCGCTTCGAGCCCCTGAACCTGGTGCTTTACATCAACGGCCTGACCAACGCCCCCTCTCGCCCGTCGAGGCCGGCGGAGACGGGCTGGTGGGACAGCGTCAAGGAGCTATTCCGATGACGGCAGCGCATTCAAGCGAAGAGCCTGTTCGCGCCGCAGGTCCCGTCGAATGGCTTTCGGCGCTGCGGCGATACATCATCTTTGTCGCCGCCGCGAACCTCGTCTGGGAGTTCGCTCACATGCCGCTCTATACGCTGTGGGAAACAGGGTCGGCGAGTGAGATCGTGTTCGCCGCCGTGCATTGCACGGGCGGCGACATCTTGATCGCGCTGAGCGCGGTCATGCTGGCACTGTTTTCCGTCGGCACTCCGGCCTGGCCAACCGTACGAACAGGCCGGGTCGTCGTGCTGACGGTGGCGCTCGGGCTTGGCTACACGGTGTTCAGCGAATGGCTCAATATCGAGGTGCGGCAGGCATGGGCCTATCGGGATTTGATGCCGGTTATCCCTGGCATCGATGCCGGGCTCAGTCCGATGCTGCAATGGATCATCATTCCCCTGGCGGCATTCTGGTTCGCGACCAAAAGACGTCCCGGACAGAGCCGAATGGCGGCTAGTACCAATGTTTGAGCTGTCGGGCATCGGTATTGCCGCCGCTTTCGTAGCCGGCACAATCTCTTTCGTTTCCCCCTGTGTCCTCCCGCTGGTGCCGGGTTATGTCTCTTACGTCGCAGGACAAACAGCCAGCGGAAACGACCGCGATGCCAACGGCCGCCGCCAAGCCATCGTCATGAGCCTGTATTTTGTGCTGGGTTTCTCGACCATCTTTATGATCCTGGGAGCAAGCGCGACGGCGCTCGGTCAGATGCTTCTGAGCTATCGCTACGAACTGAACCTCGTCGGTGGTGGTATCATCATCCTGTTCGGCCTGTTCATGATCGGTATGGTACGGATCGCCATGATGCAGCGCGAGGCCCGCTTTCATTTGTCCATCACCGCAGGCCAGCCGCTATCAGCCTATGTCATAGGGCTCGCCTTTGGCTTCGGCTGGACGCCCTGTATCGGGCCAATCCTTGGCGCCATTCTCACGGCGAGCGCGGCCACGGCAACGGTTGGTGAGGGGGTTGTGCTGCTTGCCATTTACTCGGCCGGGCTTGGTGTGCCGTTCGTGCTCGCTGCCGCCTTCACCGACCGTCTGATCTGGCGCCTGCGGGCGATCGGACGCATTGGACGCCGGCTGCATCAGATCGCCGGGCTGCTCATGGTGGCAATGGGCGTCGCCATGGTTACTGGGCAGCTTTCGGCGCTGTCCTACTGGCTGCTGGATGCTTTTCCGATACTGGCGACGGTCGGGTGACTCCAAGGGCTTGTGCCGGAACCCACAACAGCCCGCGTTCCACGTCCCGGTAGGCGGCTCCGAAGGCTTTGCCCCCCACAAGCTTTGAAGCGCTAATGTTCCTCCCTGTAAGCCGATGGAGACAATACACTAAGGACTCATGCTGGCTCTCGGACGAATTCGCGCGGACACGGGAATATCCCTGCATGATCGTTAGCGATAATGGCAATGAGCTGACCGCCAACGCCATGCTCCGATGGCAGCAGGATCGCACCGTCGCATGGACTATATTGCACCGAGTAAGCCAAAGCAGAACGGCTCCGTCGAAAGCTCCAATGGCCGGCTGCGCGACGAGTGCCTCAACGAGCATCTGTTCGTCAGCTATCGGCACGCACGCGCGATCATCGAAGACAGGCGGGTCGACTATAACCTCAACCGACCCCATACGAGCCTCCAAGGGCTCACACCCCACGAATTTGCAACCCGGTCCCGAGAGGATCACAACATGAGCGGAGCTAACTTATAAACGCGGACATAACGGGGAGAAGGTCAGCGCCGTTACTCTAACTTCTGGATCGTCTGAACCTTACCGCTCAACGTTTCAAAATCGGTCGCCTGGGGCTGCATGACTTTCCGCCGCGCACTGTGAGTGATCGCTTAACACCTCAATGATCCGACACTCGGAAATACTGCCGCCTCGGCATTGGGCGATCATACGGGATAGTTCCTGTTTCAGTGCTTGAAGCTGTCTTAGACGCTGTTCGACTTGGTCGAGTTGTTCGACGGCGATAGCGTCAGCTGCTTCGCAGGGACGATCAGGTTGATCCGACAGGCTCAGCAGGTCACGGATCGCGGGCAAGGAGAAACCTAATTGCCGGGCATGTCGTATAAAAGCCAGGCGTTCAACGGTTCGGAGCGGGTAAAGCCGCTGTCGGCCAGCGCTTCTATGCGGTTCGGGAAGCAAGCCGATCTGCTCGTAATAGCGGATGGTTGGAACTTTCACCCCAGTCTCCAAGGCGACCTGGCCGATGGAATACATGTAAACACCCTCTTGTAACTCTAGTGACTAGAGATACTAACCTCCTCCTCGGATTACCTCAAGACAGCCCGCAACCAGAACCGGAGGGGAAGAATGCTCAAGCGGGTAAGCATCGTCGCGACCATCGCGGCCTTTGCGCTGTTGGTCGACCAGGCAACGAAATGGCTGGTGTTGACCAAGCTCGCTGGACAAGCGCGCGTTATTGAGATCACCAATTTCCTTAATATTGTCGTCGGCTTCAATACAGGGGTCAGCTTCGGCATGTTCGGCGGCATCTTCGAGGGGCGCCCATTGCTTCTCGTTCTTTTGACGCTCGGCATCACCCTAAGCATCCTCATTTGGGCGCTGAAAACCCACACGGCAGGTGAGCGCTCGGCGCTGGCGCTGATTGTCGGTGGTTCCCTCGGCAACGTCATTGACCGATGGCGCCAGGGCGCGGTGACTGACTTCATTGATTTCCATTGGGGCGATTGGCATTGGCCGACGTTCAACGGTGCTGACGTCTTCATCGTTGCGGGCGCATTGATGATGTTTGCCCAGGCATTGCGTTCCGAAAGGACTGAGGGACAATGACGACGCCCAAAGACAGACCAATAGGCAGTATCGGTTGGTCGTGTCTGTTCGGCGCATGGCTAATCGCGCTGGCGGCAACACTGGGCGCCGTTTACATCGGCGAGATTTTCGGTCTAACCCCTTGCCAGCTTTGCTGGTACCAGCGGATCGCTATGTTTCCCTTAGCATTGATTTTGGGTGTCGCCTGCCTGCGGAATGACGCTGGTGTTGGTTGTTATGCCTTGCCGCTTGCGCTCGCAGGCGGCGGCGTGGCGCTCTGGCACAGCCTGCTTTATGTCGGTTGGCCGCCGACCAGTATAGAGCCTTGCCAGGCGGGCGTTTCCTGCACTGGAGCGGGAATGACCTTTATGGAACTGCCCTTGCCCATGTTGTCGTTGGGAGCTTTTCTCGCCATCTCTGTGTTGCTCCTTGCTGGAAAGAGGAAAAGCCAATGATCACTCGCCGCACTTTGGTACTTGGCGTCGCCGCCGCTTCGCTGGGCGGCTTCGCCGCGGCCGCGCTGCTCGCGAGGCGGCAGCAGGAGCAGAAATCGACGCCTCTTTCTTTGCCGCCCGGCAGCTCTCTTGTCCGCGATTATTCGCCAGTGCTGGGTCGAAAGGATACACCAGTCACCGTTGTCGAATTTTTCGATCCAGCCTGCGAAGCGTGCCGGGCGTTCCACCCTATCGTTAAGCGCATACTCGGCACCTACCCACAGCAAGTTCGCGTCATATTGCGATATGCGACCTTCCACCAAGGTTCTGACGAAGTGGTGAGCATGCTAGAAGCCGCGCGCCTGCAGGATATGTTTGAAGCGGTGCTCGAAGCGGTGCTTGAAGCGCAGCCAGCCTGGGCGGCGCATGACCAACCTCGCCTGAATATCGCCTGGGATGCCGCCGCACGAGCCGGTCTGGATGTTGACCGTGCGCGGCGGGAGCGAATGCTGCCAGGGCTGGTTGCGCGGCTTAATCAGGATGCGGCCGACGTCGCAGCGCTTGGAATTAGGCAAACGCCCACTTTCTTCATCAATGGCAAGCCACTTCCTTCTTTCGGCTCGGAACAATTGTTAGAAGCAGTGGCCTCGGAGGTTCAGGCTCTTGGCTAGGTTGCGTATCTTTCTGTGGATCATGGTAGCGCTTGCCGGAATGGGTTTTATTGGGCTCTACGCCTGGAGGGGGGCTTTTCAAGAAGAGGCCAGCCAACCTGCATTGGATACCATTCGTGCAGACTACTCTCTAACCAGCCACACGGGCGAGACGGTAACGGAAGACCGTTATCTGGGGAAATGGCAACTCGTTTTCTTCGGTTTCACCCATTGTCCTGATATCTGCCCGACCACCCTGGCCGAGGTGGCAACGGTGATCGACGGGCTGGGCGATGTCGCGCGCAACGTTCAACCGCTCTTTATCTCCGTCGATCCGGAACGTGATTCTCCGTCGGCAATGGCCGAGTATGTCACGGCGTTCCATCCGGCGCTGGTTGGTCTTACCGGAGAACCGGGGGCCGTCGCCAAAGCGGCCCGGGCCTTTTCTGCCTATTACGAGATGCAGCCCGAGAGAGGGGCTCACGATGGCTACACCATGTCGCACAGCTCGGCCCTGTATCTATTGGACCCGAAAGGCAGGTTCGTCCGCCTGTTTGCCTATGGGACACCGGCGGCGGAAATCATTGAAGACCTAAAGGAAAGATTATGAAGATTGTAGCGAAAGGGCTGTTTATTGCCCTCGCCCTAATTGTTGGCCTCCTTTACGCCAGGCCCGGCACGGCGGAAACCGCGCAAGCCGGCGATATTACGGTGGAGACTCCATGGGCGCGCGCCTCTATCGGCACCTCTCGACCAGCAGCGGCTTATATGATGATACGTAACGAAGGAAGCGCAGCGGATCAGCTGATCGGTGTGGAATCGCCTCTCTCCGGCATGGCCGAAGTCCACAAGGTCGAGATGAAAGATGGTGTAGTTTCCATGTCATCCGTCAGTCCGCTGCCCATTGGACCAGGCGAAACCGTGACGCTGGCGCCAGGTGGGCTGCATGTCATGCTAATGAAGCTACGGCAGCCGCTTGAGAAGGGCGCCGACTTCCCGCTCACACTGACTTTCGAAAGGGCTGGAAAGCTAACGCTCGACGTACCTATCCATAGCGTCGGCGCAATGGCACCGGAGAAGTGAACAAGCGCAGGTTGCTGCTAGGCCTGGCCGGTCTTGCCGCGCTGCTGGCCGTGACCCTGTTCGCTGGCTGGTGGCAGGTCGATGGCCCTGGGGCCATTACACCCCGGCTTCCCAAGGCCGCCGGTCCGCCACCTCTCGCGCAGGCCGCAATGACGCTAACCGACCATGAGGGCCGGCGTATTAGTCCGGCAAACTGGGTGGGGCGTCCGACCCTTCTGTTCTTCGGCTTCACCTACTGTCCAGATGTTTGCCCTACCACACTTTCTGACATTACTGGCTGGCTCGAAGTCTTGGGTGAGGACGCACAGGATATGAATGTCGCCTTCGTCACTGTAGACCCTGAACGTGATACCGTGGAGACCATGTCTGAATACCTAGACATGTTCCACCCGTCCATTGTCGGCTATACGGGCACACCCGACGACATCAAGAAGACGGCCGATTTCTTTGGGGTCTTCTACGACAAGGTTAAGACCGAGGGAGGTTATACAATGAATCATACCGCCACGGTCCTCCTGTTCGATGCGGCGGGCAATTTCCAGTCGACTATCGATTATCACGAAGCACGTGAAATCGCCGTCCCAAAGATCAAGAAGGTTCTTTGAGCTGTGAATTCTATCCCGGTATCGGGGCAGATTGGCCGCCCCATCTTCCAGGCGATGACTTTTGTTGGATTGCTAGCCATGTGGGGGATGGGCTTTCCATCCTTGTCTTGGTCCCAACCCCATACCAAATCACCCGCCGCCGAAGCGGAGGAACGATCAATCATTGCCAAGCCGGGTGATACGCTGGGAACAATGTTGGGTCGCAGTGGTGTTGATAGGGCCGTTCAACGAGAAGCAGTTCTAGCCATTGTCGCCGAGTTCGACCCGACTGAACTGCGCCCTGGCGATATATTGACTGTGCGATCTCCTTGGAATGACAAGAGTGCAGTGAAGAGAATTTCGTTGACGACGCGCCTCGGCGTGCGCCTAGACGTTGTCTTCTCTAAGGGTGCACAAACCATCCTGGTCGAGCCCGAACTGAGCAGCATCGAACACGTAGCTAAAGCGAAAATTGAGAATAGCCTCTCTGAAACGCTGAACAGGATAGATGCGCCGGAACGCTTTGCAGTGGAATTGGCTGCCTTTTTTTCAAATCTCTATGACTTCCGCCGCGATCTGCGAAGCGGTAACGAAATCGCCATCATCTGGAGCGAGAGCATCGATGAGAAGGGAATCGCTGTCGGCGAGCCGAAACTGTCCTATGCGAGATTAGCAACAAAACAGAGTGTGCTGGAACTCCTCATACTGGACGAGGATAGCACCGCAGCACTTTATCGTGACGGCGATCTCGTGCAGAGAATCCGGGCGCCGGTCGAAGGAGCGAGACTGTCCTCGGTCTTCGGACGAAGAAAGCATCCAGTTTACGGAAGCGTACGCCTGCATACCGGGGTGGACTATGAGGCGCCGGCAGGCACACCGATTTCCAGCACGGCTGCTGGCCGGATATCATTCCTTGGTCGGTTGCGGGGCTATGGCCGTGTCATCGACATAGATCACGGAAATGGCGTTACGACCCGTTATGCCCATTTATCGAGCTTTGCCAAAGGCCTCTCGAAACAGGCATGGGTTCAAGCCGACCAGGTCATCGGGACTGTCGGAGCCAGCGGCACGGCGACTGGGCCAAATCTTCACTATGAGGTGCGGCTCGACGGGCGTCCAATCGACCCGCTTGCCGCGCTGGTACGAGCGCAACCAATAGCCTCAGCCAACAACCCCAGAGAAGTCAAACACTTGACCGCCTCACGAATAATTGTCGGTCCAGCAAACGGAGCATAAAGTATGAGTAGAAAATCGAAAGGGCTGTCCCAACGCAATTGGGCGATATTTTTTGCCTTAATTCTGCTGGTGATCATTTTTTACGCTGTAAGCGTTATTAAGATATCGGACAATCTCGCGCAGTAGGCATGGTGCAGAGTTGGTCAATTTTATATGATTGACGCATATACCCGGCAAGAATGTCGCTGCGCATCACCCGTCCGTAATGCGCAGCTTCCGGACTGTCTTCACGTAATCGGCGGAGATCAAGAGGCGGCCCCAACCTGACTTCATTCTTCTCAAGCTTGCGGCTTCTCGGAAAGGGGGCAGGACCGGGATCCAGCGTTCTCCAATTGATAGACGTCCGGTAATCTCGCGCTTGCATACCCCGGTTATGGTTCTTCTGGCGTCTCGGATATGCCAGAGTACGTTCAGTTCCTGCAGTCATTGTGGCGCCGCCACATTTCAGTGTCGTGGCCCTCAGGCACTGCATCGCAGGAGTCGGCGCCGTCTTAGCCACGTAATTCGTTGTAGCGGGCGATTTGCTCAACCGTCAGCAGCAGCGGCGTCTCGAGATGGCGCGACACGTAAATGAAGCGCAAGTCGGCCCAGGCTTCGGCGGTAGCGTCGGTCAGGGCTCGCAGCGCATCGGGCGTCGGATCGTCCGCGCGGAAGGCCGCCTCAATGGCCGCCTCGGCCGCGATGAGGCGCTCGCCCGCTGCCTGTGCTTCGGCCTGCATGGCGGCGAAGATCGCCTCGATCGTCAAGACCTGGTCTGGCGAAAGACCGATCCCGTCCTTCAGTTCCAGAAGATGCGCCGGGCCCGGCACGCCGTTCAACTCGGCCGCTAGGGCAAGGCTCCAGCCGCGGCCTGCGCGCAAATCCTTGATGTCCTCGGCAGATAGGCTCTTGATCTCGCGGCCTTCCATCCCAGCATAGAGGGAATGGCCCTGATGCTGGGCAACCGCACTGACGGGAATGGCCAGAACGATACAAGGAGCGCGAGACGGATCATCGGGAAACTCCTATGGTTTTCTTTTGGTTTTCTTTCCTCTCTCGCATCTGGCGGCAGCGTTGCATATGATTGCGATCATGTTCGACCTGTTCGAGCCTCTCTTCGCTGACGCGGTCGCGCGCGAATTCGCCGCTGGAGACCTGCTGTTCCGCGCCGGCGACCCGGTGGTGTCGATGATCCTGCTCCGGGCCCGGCAGGCCGAGCTGGTCCGTCACACGGGCCATGGGCTGAAGATGATCCTGCAGCGCGCCGGGCCCGGGCATATCCTCGCGGAGGCGTCCGCCTGGTCGGACTCCTACCATTGCGATGCGGTGGTGCCGGAGCCCCGCCTAGCGGCGCTCCTACCGCGCACGGTGTTCCTCTGGCGCGACTGAGATCGGACCCCGACCTTGCTGAACTCTGGACTAGAAACCTAGCGCGGCTCAGGCGGCGCGCCTCAGAGCCGAGATCCGATTACAGCCGCGAGTCGAGGATCGTCTCGATGCCTGGCTCACCGAAGGCCCCAGCCTGCCGGAAAAGGGCCGCTGGCAAGAGGTGGTCGCCGAACTCGGCGTCTGGCGCGAAGCCCTCTATCGCGAATTGTCGCGTCGCCGCACGGAGAACCGCGCATGACTTTCGTCTGGTATCTGATCGCGGCGTTCGCGGAGATCGCAGGGTGCTTCGCATTCTAGGCTTGGGCGCGGCTGGACAAGTCAGCACTCTGGCTGATCCCGGGCCTTGCCAGCCTCGCGCTGTTCGCCTGGATCCTGACGCGGGCCGACAGCACGCTAGCGGGGGGCGCCTATGCCGCCTACGGCGGGGTCTATATCGCGAGCTCCATGCTGTGGATGTGGCTGGTCGAGCCCCCCTCCCCGCCTGACCGATGGGATGTCGCCGGGGCGGCTATCTGCGTCTTCGGTGCAGCAGTAATCCTCCTGCCGCAAAGAACCTGAGCGCATGGACCATCATGACCTGCTGTCCGGTCTGGTGCGGCTGCACATTCTGCACCATGCAGCGCAGCACCCGGTCTGTGGCCAATGGATGATCGACGACCTGGCGCGGCACGGCCGGCCCTGTTCGCCGCGCAGTTCGCCCTGTCGCATGCCTGCTGGCTGCTGACCTATCCGCTGGCCGGCTGGCTTGGTGCGATGCTCGGGCTGGAGGCTACCTTCTATGTTCTGGCAGCGATCGCGGCGGTGGGAACAATGATCGCCGCGCTGGTCTGGCCGGCGGGCGATCCCGGCGTGCTGCCGCACGATCATCCCGAACAGGCGCACACCCATCCGCATACCCATGACGCGCACCACCAGCATGAGCATGAAGACTGGGAAGGGCCGGAGCCGTACAGCCACCCGCACCGGCACGCACCGCTGCAGCACAGCCACGAACTGGTGATCGACGATCATCACCCAGTCTGGCCACAGTGATTTGTGGGAAACAGACAGGCCCGTGACCCAAGTGAAACCGCCTGGGCCACGGGCCGTCGCTTGTCGTCACGGAGCGGTCAGGACAGATCGGCTTTTCGCTGCAGATAATCGTCGCGGTCGATCTCCCCGCGCGCATAGCGTGCCTTGAGGATGTCTAGCGCACTACCGCCGGACTGCGTCGTTGCGTGCGTCTGGTGCCCTGCCCCCAGCCATCGAAACAGCGGGGAGAGGACCACCGCCAGCACGGCGATGAACAGGATGGCCGAGAAGCCGTGGAAGGCCATTCCCCAGAACCATCCGCCACCGTCATAGCCCATCATCGCACCGGGCTGATGCCAGTTCTGCCACATTATATCCTCCCTTCAATCGACCTGGCGCAGGGCGCCGGTCCGGCGGTCGATTGCCAGACGTTGGACCAGCGAGCCCTCCTGGGTGACGATATCGGCCAGGATTTCGCCATGCTCGGTGGGCTTGATCTCGCCGAGCTTCAGCCGCGGATTGCCATGCCAGTCGAGGCGGCGCTGCAGCATCTCCCTGACCTGATCAGGCTTGATCTCCTGGTCGTAGCGGCCGGGCATGCCATAGATCATGCCCTGGCCCGTCATGCCCTGGCCCGTCATACCGGGATGCATCATCCCAGGCCCCGTCGCCCCATAGCCCTGCATCATCGGACCGGGCATGGCGTATCCATTACCCCATCCCCGCATCATCGGCATCGCCCCCGGAAAACGATCGCTATCCGGCCCGCCTGGGGGCTGTTGCATCCAGCCGCCGGGCCAGCCACCCGGCATGCCTTGCCCCTGCATCATCCCGGGGCCAGCGCCAATACCCGGCCCCATGCCCTGCCCCATACCGGAGCCTGGCATGCGCTGGCCCGGAACAGTAGAATCTGTCTGGTTTCCCGGCCCACTTCCCATGGTTTGCGCCCAGGCGCTTGGAGCCATGTCCGTGCCATGTATCGCCAACAGAAGCGCCATCGAAGTCGCGCCGATGAGGATGGGGCGGATCAACTTCATCATGATCTTATTCCTTTCCAGAGGTCGTTCATTTGCCATTGCCATGACCGCCATGGCCCCGATGCATGAAGACATGCAGGCCGATGCAGATCAGCAGAGGCAGGAAGAGAGGCAGCGCTTCGGCGACCTGGAGCCGGTATTCGGCCCACAGAAAGATCGCCAGCGCCGCCAGCATGAGGCAGACCGCATAGCCTGCCGGCGTATTCAGAAAGCCTGTTTGGTTCGTCTTCATATGCTTGCTCGCCTGTCGATGAGGGGAACACCGTCCGCGTAACGAGGGCGGCGTGGCCTCGCGACAGACGCGAGGCACCATCAGACGGGAGCGGGCAACCTCGGAGGGTGCTTGGCGGGGGAGTAACCCGTGCGGGCGAGCCGGTAGGGTCTGGCGGAAAGAACGCCTGTCTTCCCGGCATCATCGATGCGCAGCACAGTCGGAAGCACGCCAGATGCCAGACAGAGCTGAACGCATCCGCAGTCGAGAAGGCCAGAGTTCGTGGCCCTTTCACAGGGATGCGCAGCAGTCGCCGCGCTAACCATATCCGCCGCCACGACAGAGTGCGTGGCCTGCTGAAAATCATGGCCCTGGGCGCTTGCAGCAGCGAAGGCGTCCGGTGCGGAAAGCAGCAACAGGCAGCACAGGGCCGCCATCCGCACAATATCTGCAAAGCCGCGTTTCATGCTGTCACGCCTATCCGTTTTCAGCGATGACATCTTGCCCGCGATCCAGCGCCGGCACATTGATGCAGATCAACCGCCATCCGAGGAACAACATCCGTCTGCATTGCCGCAGTCTCGCGCATTCTGGAGCGGTGGACAGGGCACATCGCCGTAGGAGCAGAACACGCAGCAATCGCCGGCGAGAGGCCGGAGCAAGCTTTTGCACCCCTTACACTCGTAGAAATACAGGCAGGAATTTTCCGGCATCACTTCCATTGCGGCATGCCCGCATTCCGGACAGGTAAGCGTCGATTGCAGCACTGCCATCGTACCTCTCCTCAATCACGCAGCCTTACCGCGCGCAGCCGCAAGGCATTGCCGATGACGCTTACCGAGGACAGCGCCATGGCGGCGGCGGCGAAGATCGGCGACAGCAGGATGCCCAGGAACGGGTAGAGGATACCGGCCGCCACCGGCACGCCAGCCGCATTGTAGATGAAGGCGAAAAACAGATTCTGCCGGATGTTCCGCATCGTCGCCTCGGACAGGCGCCGCGCCCTGACGATGCCCAACAGATCGCCGCGCAGCAGGGTCACCCCGGCGCTCTCGATGGCGACATCGGTGCCCGTGCCCATGGCGATGCCGACATCCGCCGCAGCCAGTGCCGGGGCATCGTTCACGCCATCGCCGGCCATCGCGACCACCCGCCCCTCTTCGCGCAGCTTCTTCACCACCGCCGCCTTCTGGTCGGGCAGCACCTCGGCCTCAACCCGGTCGATGCCAAGCTTCCTGGCAACCGCCTGTGCCGTCGTCCTGTTATCCCCTGTCAGCATCACCACAGAGATGCCATCGGCATGCAGCGCCTTGATGGCTGCGGGCGTGGTGTCCTTCACCGGATCGGCAATCGCAATTACTCCGGCAGGCTTGCCATCGACCGCCGCCAGAATTGCGGTCGCACCGTCCTGACGCAGAGCGTCGGCGATCTCTTCAAGGGCACCCGTTTTGATATCGTGTTCGCCGAGGAACCGGGCATTGCCCACCACCAGCTTTCGTCCATCGACAGTGCCCAGCACGCCCTTGCCGGTAGGAGAATCGAAGTCGCTGGTCGGCATCAGATCGAGCGACCGCTCCCTGGCGGCGGCCACGATGGCGGCAGCGAGAGGGTGTTCGCTGCCTTGTTCCAGGCTGGCGAGCAGGCGCAGGAGTTCATTTTCTCCGAATCCGTCTTGCGTCCTGATCGCGGTGACCTTCGGCCGGCCTTCCGTCAGGGTGCCGGTCTTGTCCACG
>NZ_AMRL01000043.1 GCF_000299935.1 Oceanibaculum indicum P24
ACTTCGCTTTAGCCATCGTGGTGGTCTCCGTAAAGCGCTTTTATTCGCGTATCTGTCTGGTTAACGGCGGCTTACGCCATCTTCGCCTTCACTTCGTCGGCAACTGCCTGCGGCACTGCCTCGTAGTGATCGAAGAACATGGTGTACTGCGCCCGGCCCTGGCTCATGGAGCGCAGGTTGTTCACATAGCCGAACATGTTGGCCAGCGGCACCATGGCATTGACGACGCGGGCATTGCCGCGCTGATCCATGCCGGTCACCTGGCCACGGCGGCTGTTCAGATCGCCGATGATGTCGCCCATATAGTCTTCCGGCGTCACCACCTCGACCCGCATGATCGGCTCAAGCAGCTTCGGACCGGCCTTGGCGACGCCTTCCTTGAAGGCGGCACGGGCGGCGATTTCGAAGGCCAGCACGCTGGAGTCAACGTCATGGTAGGCGCCATCGACCAGCGTCACCTTGAAGTCGATCACCGGGAAGCCGGCGATGATGCCGGAGTCGCGGGACGAATTCAGGCCCTTTTCGACGCCCGGCACATATTCCTTCGGCACCGAGCCGCCAACGATGGCGTTCTCGAACACGAAGCCGGCGCCCGGCTCCTGCGGCTCGAAGCGCAGGCTGATCTTCGCGAACTGGCCCGAACCACCCGACTGCTTCTTGTGGGTGTAGTCGACCTCGGCCACCTTGCTGATGGTCTCGCGGTAGGCCACCTGCGGCGCGCCGACATTGGCCTCGACCTTGAACTCGCGGCGCATGCGGTCGACGATGATCTCCAGATGAAGTTCGCCCATGCCCTTGATCACGGTCTGGCCGCTCTCATTGTCGGTCGACACGCGGAAGGACGGATCCTCCTGCGCCAGACGGTTCAGCGCCAGGCCCATCTTTTCCTGGTCACCCTTGGTCTTCGGCTCAACCGCGACCTCGATGACCGGCTCGGGGAATTCCATACGCTCCAGGATGACCGGCTTCAGCGGATCGCAGAGAGTGTCGCCCGTGGTGGTGCCCTTCAGTGCGGCAATCGCGACGATGTCGCCCGCACGGGCTTCCTTCACGTCTTCACGGCTATTGGCATGCATCAGCAGCATGCGGCCGACGCGCTCCCTGTCACCCTTCACAGAGTTCAGCACCGAGGTGCCGGTCTCCAGGATGCCGGAATAGACGCGCACGAAGGTCAGCGAGCCGACGAACGGGTCGGTCATGATCTTGAAGGCCAGCGCCGAGAACGGCTCGCTGTCGCTGGTCTTGCGGATGATTTCCTTCTCCGAGTCCTCGACATCCACGCCACGGACGTTCTCGACGTCGGTCGGCGCCGGCAGGAAGTCAACAACCGCGTCCAGCAACGGCTGCACGCCCTTGTTCTTGAAGGCGGTGCCGCACAGCACCGGTACGAACTTGCCGGTGATGCCACCCTTGCGGATGCACTTCTTCAGCGTATCGACGTCCGGCTCGGTGCCTTCGAGATAGGCTTCCATCGCCGCATCGTCCATCTCGACGGCGGCCTCCAGCAGAGCCATGCGGTATTCGGCCGCCTTGTCCTGCAGGTCAGCCGGGATCGCCTCATAGACGAACTCAGCACCCAGCGACTCGTCCTTCCAGCGGATGGCGCGCATCTCGACCAGGTCAACGACGCCGACGAAGTCAGCCTCGGAACCGATCGGCAGCTGCAGCACCATCGGCTTCGCGCCGAGGCGGTCAACGATCATGTCCACGCAGCGATAGAAGTCCGCACCCGTGCGGTCCATCTTGTTCACGAAGCAGATGCGCGGAACCTTGTACTTGTCGGCCTGACGCCACACCGTCTCGGACTGCGGCTCCACACCGGCAACACCGTCGAACACGGCAACCGCACCGTCCAGCACACGCAGCGAACGCTCGACCTCAATGGTGAAGTCGACGTGGCCCGGCGTGTCGATGATGTTGATGCGGTGGTCGCG
Source organism: Oceanibaculum indicum P24 (assembly GCF_000299935.1). NCBI lineage: Bacteria > Pseudomonadati > Pseudomonadota > Alphaproteobacteria > Rhodospirillales > Oceanibaculaceae > Oceanibaculum > Oceanibaculum indicum. Next base: position 1,935 of record NZ_AMRL01000043.1, read on the forward strand.
CCACTGGCAGGTGGTCGCCGCCGAGGTGATGGTGATGCCGCGCTCCTGCTCCTGCTCCATCCAGTCCATCGTGGCAGCGCCATCATGGACTTCGCCGATCTTGTGGGAACGGCCGGTGTAGTAGAGAACGCGCTCGGTCGTCGTCGTCTTGCCGGCATCAATGTGCGCCATGATGCCGATGTTGCGATAACGCTCGAGGGGTGTGGTCCTGGGCATAGTGTGGCTCCGGTCCGATCCGTCTTCTTACCAGCGGTAATGGGAGAAGGCGCGGTTCGCCTCCGCCATGCGGTGGGTGTCTTCACGCTTCTTCACGGCACCGCCGCGATTGCCGGCGGCATCCATCAGCTCAGACGACAGACGGTCAGTCATGGTCGTCTCCGAACGCTTGCGCGAGCTGTCGATGAGCCAGCGGATCGCCAGCGCCTGGGCGCGGTCGTAGCGGACTTCGACCGGCACCTGATAGGTGGCGCCACCGACACGGCGGGAACGCACCTCAAGGGCCGGCTTCACATTGTCCAGCGCCTCGTGGAAGACCTTCAGCGGATCCTGACCGCTGCGCTTCTCGATACGCTCGAACGCGCCGTAGATGATCTTCTCGGCGGCCGACTTCTTGCCGTCGTACATCAGGCTGTTCATAAACTTCGTCAGCACCTGATCGCCGTACCGGGGATCGGGCAGAACCTCACGCTTCTCTGCGCTATGACGACGTGACATTGACGAGGCTCCTTACTTCGGCCGCTTCGCGCCGTACTTCGAACGGCGCTGACGACGATCCTTCACACCCTGGGTATCCAGCGTGCCGCGGATGATGTGATAGCGAACGCCGGGAAGGTCCTTCACACGGCCGCCGCGGATCATCACCACGGAATGTTCCTGCAGATTGTGGCCTTCACCCGGGATGTAGCTGGTCACTTCAAACCCGTTGGTGAGACGCACGCGCGCGACCTTACGAAGCGCCGAGTTCGGCTTCTTCGGAGTGGTCGTATAGACGCGCGTGCAGACGCCGCGCTTCTGCGGGCAGGCCTCGAGGGCCGGCACTTTGTTTCGCGCAAGCTGCTGCTCGCGCGGCTTGCGGATGAGCTGGTTGATCGTCGGCATACAGTCGTTTCCCTGCGACCTTTTTAACAAAAACCGTAACCATCGCCGAAAAGGCGAAACGTCACCTTTCGGAACCGTGGTTCCGGCCGGTGGCTCTGGATACTGTGTCGAACCAAAATATCTTCCGTACCCGGTCTTAGGACTGACGCCCGGACGAACCGTGACACCGTATCCTTGAACCGGAGCGGACTGCGTTTAGACCGTGAAGCCTACCGCCAGCCCCCGCTAAGGTGGGCGGATACTATTGAAGCGCCCCCCTAGCGTCAAGCAAAACCGCGAAAAGAATCGCGCATTGCCCGCCGGGTAACAAAACCGGGCCTCCCGGCAGTGAATACGAAAGATTCGTATTCTGCCGAGGGGCCCGGCTTCAGATCATTAGCCGGTCAGGTCACCCCGACCGGCCCTGATCATCACGCGACCGAGGCGTCCGGCGTATCCCCGGCGGGGACCAGCGGAGTCTCCGTCGCGGTGCTGCCCATGGCATCCCGGTCGCGGTCGGCGGCGATCCGGCGGATGCGGTTCATGAAGGCACCGGTACCGGCCGGGATCAGTCGGCCGACGATGACGTTTTCCTTCAGGCCATCCAGCGAGTCGATCTTGCCGTTCACGGCGGCATCGGTCAGCACGCGGGTGGTCTCCTGGAACGAGGCGGCGGAGACGAAGGACTTGGTCTGCAGCGAGGCCTTGGTGATGCCCTGCAGGACCGGCGTCGCCACGGCCGGACGGCCATCCTCGGCGAGCGCCTTCTCGTTCTCCACCTCGAACTCGCTGCGGTCGATCAGCTCGCCGACCAGCAGCGTGGTGTCGCCCGGCTCCTGCACCTCGACCTTCTGCAGCATCTGGCGCGAGATCACCTCGATATGCTTGTCGTTGATCTTCACGCCCTGCAGTCGATAGACCTCCTGGATCTCGTTCACGAGATAGGCGGCCAGCGCCTCCACACCCATGATCGACAGGATGTCGTGCGGCACCGGATTGCCGTCCATCAGCAGATCGCCGCGCTGCACGAAGTCGCCCTCGTGCACGGAGATGTGCTTGCCCTTCGGGATCAGGTACTCGCGGGGCTGTTCGCCCTCCTCGGCCGGCGCCACGATGATGCGGCGCTTGTTCTTGTAGTCCTTGCCGAACTCGACCCGGCCGTCGATCTCGCTGATGATGGCGAAATCCTTCGGACGCCGCGCCTCGAACAGTTCCGCCACACGCGGCAGACCGCCGGTGATGTCGCGGGTCTTCGAGCTTTCGCGCGGGATGCGGGCCAGCACGTCGCCCGGGCGGACCCGGGAGCCGTTCTCGACCGACAGGATCGCGTCCACGGCCATGAAGTAGCGGGCTTCCAGACCATTGGCCAGCTGCACCACCTCGCCCTTGTCGTCGCGCAGGGTGATGCGCGGCTTCAGGTCGTTGCCGCGCGGCTGCTGCTTCCAGTCAACCACCACCTTCGAGGAAATGCCCGTCGCCTCGTCGGTGACCTCACGCATGGAGAGGCCCTCGATCAGGTCGACGTAATTGGCGATGCCTTCCTTCTCGGTGATGATCGGCAGCGTATAGGGGTCCCACTCCGCCAGGCGCTGACCGCGCGCGACAGTTGCCCCTTCATCGGCCAGCAGCTTGGCGCCGTACGGCACGCGATGGCGGGCCTTCTCGCGGTTCTGCTCGTCGAACAGCACCACCTCGGTATTCCGGGCCATGACCACGGGGATACCATCGGAGTTCACCACCACATTGCGGTTGGCGATCTTCACCGTGCCGTCGATGGTCGCTTCCACGCTCGACTGCTCGGCACCACGCTGGGCGGCACCGCCGATGTGGAAGGTACGCATGGTCAGCTGGGTACCCGGCTCGCCGATCGACTGCGCGGCGATGACGCCGACAGCCTCGCCGATATTCACCGCGGTACCACGCGCCAGATCGCGGCCATAGCACTTGCCACAGATGCCGATGCGGGTCTCGCAGGTCAGCGGGGAGCGGATGCGAACCTGGTCAATGCCGGCCTGGTCGATCAGATCGACCTCGGCTTCGGTGATGATCTCGCCCTGCTTCACCAGCATCTCGCCGGTCAGCGGGTGGACGATATCCTCCAGCGCCGTGCGGCCCAGCACACGCTCGGCCAGCGGCGAGATAACCTCGCCGCCATCGACGACCGCGCGCAGCGTGATGCCGTTCTCGGTGCCGCAATCCTCCTCGATGACGATGCAGTCCTGCGCAACGTCAACCAGGCGGCGGGTCAGGTAACCGGAGTTCGCCGTCTTCAGCGCGGTATCGGCCAGACCCTTACGGGCGCCGTGGGTGGAGTTGAAGTACTCCAGCACGGTCAGGCCTTCCTTGAAGTTCGAGATGATCGGCGTCTCGATGATCTCGCCCGACGGCTTGGCCATCAGGCCGCGCATGCCGGCCAGCTGCTTGATCTGCGCGGCGGAGCCACGGGCACCGGAGTGCGCCATCATCCAGACCGAGTTGACATAGCCATCCGCCGCGGCGGTGGACATCTTCTTCATCATCTCGTCGGCCACCTTGTCGGTGCAGCCCGACCAGACGTCGATCACCTTGTTGTACTTCTCGCCCTGGGTGATCAGGCCGTCCATGTACTGCTGCTCGAACTCCTTGACCTTGTCCTGGGCTTCCTCGATCAGCTTCTGCTTCGCCTCGGGGATGATCAGGTCGTCCTTGCCGAAGGAGATGCCGGCACGGCAGGCCTGGCCGAAGCCCAGAGCCATCAGCCGGTCGGCGAAGATCACCGTCTCCTTCTGACCGCAATGGCGGTAGACGATGTCGATGACGTTGGAGATTTCCTTCTTGGTCAGCAGGCGGTTGACCAGCTCGAACGGCACGTTCTTGTGCTTCGGCAGGATCTGCGCCAGCAGCATGCGGCCCGGCGTGGTCTCGACCAGCTTGGTGACCGGCGTGCCCTCGGCATCGACCGTCTCCAGGCGTGCCTTGATCTTGGCCTGCAGGCTCACCGAACCGGTGGCCAGCGCATGCTCGATCTCGCCGATGTTCGAGAACACCATGCCCTCGCCCTTCACGCCGGCACGTTCCAGCGTGATGTAGTACAGACCCAGGATGATGTCCTGGCTGGGCACGATGATCGGCTTGCCGTTGGCCGGCGAGAGGATGTTGTTCGTGCTCATCATCAGCACGCGCGCCTCAAGCTGCGCCTCCAGCGACAGCGGCACATGAACCGCCATCTGGTCGCCGTCGAAGTCGGCGTTGAAGGCGGTACAGACCAGCGGGTGCAGCTGGATCGCCTTGCCCTCGATCAGCACCGGCTCGAAGGCCTGGATGCCGAGGCGGTGAAGTGTCGGCGCACGGTTCAGCAGCACCGGATGCTCGCGGATCACCTCTTCCAGGATGTCCCAGACTTCCGGACGCTCCTTCTCGACCATGCGCTTGGCAGCCTTCAGCGTCGAGGCCAGGCCGTACAGCTCCAGCTTCGAGTAGATGAAGGGCTTGAACAGCTCCAGCGCCATCTTCTTCGGCAGGCCGCACTGATGCAGCTTCAGCTCCGGGCCGACCACGATGACCGAACGGCCAGAGTAATCGACGCGCTTGCCGAGCAGGTTCTGGCGGAAGCGGCCCTGCTTGCCCTTCAGCATGTCGCTGAGCGACTTCAGCGGGCGCTTGTTGGTGCCGGTGATGACACGGCCGCGGCGGCCATTGTCGAACAGCGCGTCAACCGCCTCCTGCAGCATGCGCTTCTCGTTGCGCACGATGATATCCGGCGCGCGCAGCTCGATCAGACGCTTCAGGCGGTTGTTACGGTTGATGACGCGGCGGTACAGGTCGTTCAGGTCCGACGTCGCGAAGCGGCCGCCATCCAGCGGGACCAGCGGGCGCAGCTCTGGCGGGATGACCGGGATGACGTCCATGATCATGTAGTCGGGGCGGGTGTCCGACGCCAGGAAGGCATCGACCAGCTTCAGCCGCTTCACCAGCTTCTTGCGCTTCGCCTCGGAGGTGGTCTCCTTCAGCTCGACGCGCATGCGGGTGCGCTCTTCCTCGAGGTCGATCTTGGACAGGATCGCCTTGATCGCCTCGGCGCCGATGGCGGCCTCGAAGGCCTCCTCGCCGAACTCGTCCTGGTACTTGAAGAACTCTTCCTCGCTCAGCAGCTGGTGCAGCTTCAGCGGGGTCAGGCCCGGCTCGATGACGACGTAATTCTCGAAATACAGCACGCGCTCAAGATCCTTGAGCGTCATGTCCATCATCAGGCCGATGCGGCTGGGCAGCGACTTCAGGAACCAGATATGGGCGACCGGCGAGGCCAGCTCGATATGGCCCATGCGCTCGCGCCGGACCCGCGACAGGGTGACCTCGACGCCGCACTTCTCGCAGGTGATGCCCTTGTACTTCATGCGCTTGTACTTGCCGCACAAGCATTCGTAATCCTTCACCGGGCCGAAGATGCGGGCGCAGAACAGGCCGTCGCGCTCCGGCTTGAAGGTACGGTAGTTGATCGTCTCCGGCTTCTTGATCTCGCCGAAGGACCAGGAGCGGATCTGCTCCGGGCTGGCGATCGAGATACGGATTTCGTCAAAGCTCTGCGGGCCGGTGTCCTGGCCGAAAATCTTCATGAGCTCGTTCATGCCACGCTCTCCCCGGTGGGTGCGGTGAAAATAGGGGCAGCAGGCGCCTTAGGCGCGCTGCTGCTGCAGTTCGACGTTGAGACCCAGGCTCTTCAGTTCCTTCACCAGCACGTTGAAGGATTCCGGGATGCCCGCCTCGAAATTGTCGTCGCCCTTGACGATCGCTTCATAGACCTTGGTACGGCCGGCCACGTCGTCCGACTTCACGGTCAGCATCTCCTGCAGCGTGTAGGCGGCACCGTAGGCTTCCAGCGCCCAGACCTCCATTTCGCCGAAGCGCTGGCCGCCGAACTGCGCCTTGCCGCCCAGCGGCTGCTGGGTGACCAGGCTGTACGGGCCGATGGAACGGGCGTGGATCTTGTCGTCCACCAGATGATGCAGCTTCAGCATGTAGATGAAGCCGACGGTCACCTTGCGGTCGAACGCCTCGCCGGTACGGCCGTCATACAGCACCACCTGGCCCGACCGGTCGAGACCGGCACGCTCCAGCATGGCCACGATGTCGTCCTCGCGGGCACCGTCGAAGACCGGCGTGGCAACGGGCACGCCGTTGCGCAGATTGCCGGCCATCTCCAGCACCTGATCGTCGTCGAGTTCGGCGATCGCGGCGTACTCTTCCTTATTGTAGATGTCGGCAAGCTTCTCGCGGATTGCAACCGCTTGCTTCTTGGTGTCGCCATTGGCACGGGCGGCAGCGCGGTAGTCTTCCACCATCTGCCCGATCTGCCGGCCGATGCCGTTCGAGGCCCAGCCCAGATGGGTTTCCAGAATCTGCCCGACATTCATGCGCGACGGCACGCCTAGCGGGTTCAGCACCAGATCGACCGGGGTGCCGTTCTCGTCATACGGCATGTCCTCGATCGGCATGATGCGCGACACGACACCCTTGTTGCCGTGACGGCCGGCCATCTTGTCGCCCGGCTGCAGCTTGCGCTTCACCGCGATGAAGACCTTGACCATCTTCATCACGCCCGGCGGCAGCTCGTCGCCGCGCTGCAGCTTTTCGACCTTGTTCTCGAAGCGCGCCTGCAGGACGCCGACCGCCTCGTCGAACTGGGTCTTCATCGCCTCGACATCGTCCATGATGGCCGCATCATCGACGGTGATCTGGCGCCACTGGCCCGGCGTGTAGCCGGCCAGCACCTCATCGCTCAGCACGGTGCCGGACTTCAGCCCCTTCGGACCGCCGCTGGCCTTCTTGCCCAGCAGCATTTCCTTCAGGCGGGTGTTGAAGCTGCGCTCCAGGATCGCGCGCTCGGCGTCGCGGTCCTTCGCCAGATGCTCGATCTCGGCCCTCTCGATGGCCAGCGCACGCTCGTCCTTGTCCACGCCGCGGCGCGAGAACACCCGCACCTCGACGACGGTACCGGTCACGCCCGGCGGCACGCGCAGCGAGGTGTCGCGCACGTCGGAGGCCTTTTCGCCGAAGATCGCGCGCAGCAGCTTCTCTTCCGGGGTCATCGGCGATTCGCCCTTCGGCGTCACCTTGCCCACCAGAATGTCGCCGGCATTCACCTCGGCACCGATATAGACGATGCCCGCCTCGTCGAGGTTCTTCAGCGCTTCCTCACCAACGTTCGGAATATCGCGGCTGATTTCCTCCTGGCCCAGCTTGGTGTCGCGGGCCATGACCTCGAATTCCTCGATATGGATCGAGGTGAAGACGTCATCGCGGGCGATACGCTCCGAGATCAGGATCGAGTCCTCGAAGTTGTAGCCGTTCCAGGGCATGAAGGCGACGAGCACATTGCGGCCCAGCGCCAGCTCACCCAGTTCGGTCGAGGGACCGTCGGCGATGATGTCGCCCTTCTTCACCACATCGCCCTTGCTGACCAGCGGCCGCTGGGTGATGCAGGTGTTCTGGTTGGAACGCTGGAACTTCAGCAGGTTGTAGATATCGACACCCGACGCCGCGGCCGAGGTCTCCTCGGTCGCCCGGATCACGATGCGGGTGGCGTCCACCTGATCGACGATGCCGGCGCGGCGCGCACCGATGGCAACACCCGAATCGCGCGCCACGGTGCCTTCCATGCCGGTGCCGACCAGCGGCGCCTCGGCACGCAGCAACGGCACCGCCTGACGCTGCATGTTGGAGCCCATCAGCGCGCGGTTCGCGTCGTCATTCTCCAGGAACGGGATCAGCGCGGCCGCGACCGAGACCAGCTGCTTCGGCGACACGTCCATCAGGTCGATGTCTTCCGGGCGGCCCAGCGTGAAATCGCTGGCCCGGCGCACCGACACGAGGTCGGACACGAAGCGGCCATTCTCGTCCAGCTCGGCATTGGCCTGGGCAACCGTGTACTTGCCCTCCTCCATCGCCGACATATAGACGACCTCGTCGGTGACGACGCCGTCCTTCACCTTGCGATAGGGCGCCTCAATGAAGCCGTACTGGTTTACCCGGGCATAGGTCGCCAGGCTGTTGATGAGACCGATATTCGGGCCTTCCGGCGTCTCGATCGGGCAGATACGGCCGTAATGCGTCGGGTGCACGTCGCGCACCTCGAAGCCGGCACGCTCACGCGTCAGACCGCCCGGCCCAAGCGCCGACAGGCGGCGCTTGTGGGTGATCTCCGACAGCGGGTTGGTCTGGTCCATGAACTGCGAGAGCTGCGAGGAGCCGAAGAACTCGCGCACCGCCGCCGCCGCCGGCTTGGCGTTGATCAGGTCATGCGGCATCACGGTGTCGATCTCGACCGAGCTCATGCGCTCGCGGATCGCGCGCTCCATGCGCAGCAGGCCGATGCGGTACTGATTCTCCATCAGCTCGCCGACCGAGCGCACGCGGCGGTTGCCCAGATGATCGATATCGTCGATCTCACCGCGGCCGTCCTTCAGCTCGACCAGAGTCTTCAGGATGGCGAGGATGTCTTCCTTGCGCAGCACGCGCAGCTGGTCGTCGGTCTTCTGGTCCAGGCGGGCATTCATCTTCACCCGGCCGACCGCCGACAGATCATAGCGCTCGGAATCGAAGAACAGGCCGTGGAACAGCGCCTCGGCGGTTTCCAGCGTCGGCGGCTCGCCCGGGCGCATGACGCGGTAGATGTCGATCAGCGCGTCCTCGCGGGTGTTGTTCTTGTCGGCCGCCAGCGTGTTGCGCATGTAAGCGCCGACCGTCACATGGTCGATGTCCAACACCGGAATCTCGGTGATGTTGGCCTCGACCAGGCCGCCGATCAGGTCCGCCGTCAGTTCGTCGCCCGCCTCGATATAGACCTCGCCGGTCTCCTCGTTGATGAGGTCGGCGGCAACGAACCGGCCGACCATCGCCTCGGCGGTGACGAACACCTCGTCCAGGCCCTCTTCCTGCAGCTTGCGGCCCAGGCGCGGGGTCATCTTGGTGCCGGCCTCGGCCATCACCTTGCCGGTGGCGGCGTCGATCAGGTCGTCGATCAGCTTCACGCCGCGCATCGCCTCGGGACGGAAGGCGGTCTTCCAGCCCTTGCCGGCCTGGCTATAGGTGATGGTGTTGTAGAAGGCGGAGAGAACCTCCTCCTTGCTCATGCCGGTGACGCGGCTGCGGTCAACCTCGACGCCTTCGGCCTCGCACTGCTTCACATACTCCTCGCCTTCCTTGCCGATCAGGGCGAACAGCAGGGTGGTGGCGGGCAGCTTGCGGCGGCGGTCGATACGCACATAGACGAGGTCCTTGGCGTCGAACTCGAAGTCCAGCCAGGAGCCGCGATAGGGGATGACGCGCGCGGCGAACAGGTACTTGCCCGAAGAGTGGGTCTTGCCCTTGTCATGGTCGAAGAACACGCCCGGCGAGCGATGCATCTGCGAGACGATCACGCGCTCGGTACCATTCACGATGAAGGTACCATTCGCGGTCATGAGCGGCATATCGCCCATGTACACGTCCTGCTCCTTGATGTCGCGGATCGACTTGGAGCCGGTGTCCTCGTCAATGTCCCACACGACCAGGCGCAGCGTGACCTTCAGCGGGGCGGCATAGGTGATGCCGCGCTGCTGGCATTCGTCGGTGTCGTACTTCGGCTCCTCGAACTCGTACTTCACGAATTCGAGCATCGAACGCTCGGAGAAGTCCTTGATCGGGAAAACCGACTTGAACACTTCCTGCAAGCCCGCGGTGGGGCGCGTCTCCGGCTTCGCGTCCATCTGCAGGAAGGCATCGTAGGACGCCTTCTGCACCTCGATGAGGTTGGGCATGGGCGCCACTTCCGGGATACGGCCGAAGGATTTACGGATTCGCTTACGACCGGTAAAGGAAAGAGCCATTGTTGCCCCTCTGAGCGAAATGGTTGCAACCAAGCGAGAACCGGACCTGCCGGTCTTCGCCGCGACGCCCGCCGCACGGCGTGCAGCATGACGTCCCTATCTGCCTCGTCCGCCGGACCGGCGGGAAATCCCTTAGTCCGGCTGACGACACACGCCGTTTTCCTGATGCCCTGTCGGGAAGCCCCTGTTAGGTGGCCCCCAGGAAAACGGCCTATGCCGCCGAAAACGCAAAAACAGCCGTGCCGGCGGCGGGAAGACCCCGCCGCCGGACGACCGAAACAACCGACAGAGTCGGCAATTTACTTGATCTCGACAGTGGCACCAGCCTCTTCGAGCTGCTTCTTGATCTTGTCGGCCTCTTCCTTGTTCGCGCCTTCCTTGACGGTCTTCGGCGCGCCCTCGACGAGGTCCTTGGCTTCCTTGAGGCCCAGACCGGTGATCGCACGGACTTCCTTGATCACGTTGATCTTCTTGTCACCCGCGCTGGCGAGGATGACGTCGAAGTCGGTCTTCTCTTCAGCAGCCTCAGCAGCGCCACCAGCGGCGCCACCGGCGACCGCAGCCACGGCGACCGGCGCCGCGGCGGAGACGCCCCACTTCTCTTCCAGCATCTTGGCCAGCTCGGCAGCCTCGATGACGGTCAGGCTGGACAGGTCTTCAGCCAGCTTGTTCAGATCGGCCATTTCATACTCTCCTAAGCTTGAACTTCAGTAATCGTTGTAGAAAGGACGGTTTGCACCGTCTTAACCCTGTTGGGCCTTGGCGTTGAGCACGCGGGCAAGCTGAGCCGCGGGCGCCTGGACGACGCCAGCCAGCTTGGTCGCCGGGGCCTGCAGCAGGCCGACGATCTTGCCGCGCAGCTCGTCCAGCGACGGCAGGGTGGCCAGATTCTTGATGCCATCGACATCGAGCATCTGGTTCCCGAACGCGCCGCCCACGATGGTCAGCTTGTCGTTCGCCTTGGCGAAATCGACAGCCACCTTCGCCACTGCCACCGGGTCTGCCGACGTGCTGATAGCCGTCGGGCCGGTGAACAGCGCATCGAGCTGCTCAAATTGCGTGCCCTTCAGGGCGAGACGTGCCAACCGGTTCTTCGTGACCTTGTAGCGCGCGCCGGCCTTCCGCATCTTGGCGCGAAGGTCCGACACTTCGGCGACGGTGAGGCCCGACTGACGGGTCACCACGACGATGGCGGTTTCGCTCAAGGTACGGTTCAACTCGCCGACCAGCACTTCCTTTTCGGTACGGTTCAACGGTCGTCTCCGCTCTGATCCGCCGCGACACGTCCCCGAAGGAACGGGTGTTGGCGGATGGTTCACTCAAGGTCCGGACAAAGCCGGACCCGGCTTGTCTGTCCTGAAGTTCAAGCCGTTCGAAAACGGTCTCTCCCCCCATCTATGCAGGATCTGATTAAGCCTCCCGGTTGCCCGGTCGGCGCCTGCAGTCTCGGACAGGTCGGCAGCGGGCGAGCCCGCCGCCTTTACCGCCCGGCCGAAGCCGGACGGAAACGCTTTATACCGCCGGCTTACGCCGAGACGGTGGCCACATCCAGCTTCAGGCCCGGCCCCATGGTGGAGCTGAGCGAGATCTTCTTGATGTAGGTGCCCTTGGCGCCCGCCGGCTTCGCCCGGCTGACCGCGCCGACGAAAGCCTTCAGGTTCTCCAGCAGCGCCTCCTCGGAGAAGCTGACCTTGCCGATGCCGGCATGGATGATGCCCGCCTTCTCGACACGGAACTCCACCTGGCCACCCTTCGCTGCCTTCACCGCCTCGCCGACATTCGGCGTGACCGTGCCCAGCTTCGGGTTCGGCATCAGGCCGCGCGGACCCAGCACGCGGCCGAGCTTGCCAACCACCACCATCATGTCCGGCGTGGCGATCACGCGGTCGAAATTCATCTCACCGGCCTGGACCTTCTCGGCCAGATCGTCGTCACCGACGATGTCGGCGCCGGCGGCACGGGCCTCTTCAGCCTTGTCGCCCTTGGCGAACACCGCGACCCGCACGCTCTTGCCGGTACCGTTCGGCAGCGAGATCATGCCACGGACCATCTGGTCGGCATGACGCGGATCGACGCCCAGATTCATCGCGACCTCGACGGTCTCGTCGAACTTCGCGCTGCTGGCGCCCTTGATCAGCTTCAACGCCTCGGCGGCGTCATAGGCCTTCAGGCGATCGACGCCCTCATAGGCCGCAGCCATACGCTTTGCCTGCTTCGCCATCGTCTTACTCCGTCACCTGGATGCCCATGGAGCGCGCCGAACCGACTAGCATGCGGCAAGCCGCATCGACGTCGTTCGCGTTCAGATCCGGCATCTTCTTTTCAGCGATCTCGCGCAGCTGGTCCATGGAGACCGACCCGACGGTGCCCTTGCCCGGAGTCGAGGAGCCCTTCTGCAGCTTGGCGGCCTGCTTGATGAAGAAGCTGGCCGGCGGCGTCTTGGTGACGAAGCTGAAGGTACGGTCGGCATAGGCCGTGATCACCACCGGCGTCGGGGTGCCCGGATCCACGCTCTGCGTGGCCGCGTTGAAGGCCTTGCAGAATTCCATGATGTTCAGACCGCGCTGGCCGAGGGCCGGACCCACGGGCGGCGAGGGATTGGCTTTACCAGCCGGAATTTCCAGCTTGATATAGCCGACGATCTTCTTTGCCACTGTCTAACCTCCTTGAAGGAAGGAGCGTGGTGCGGGCATGGCGGCCCTCCCACGCGCGAAAACGCCCCGCGCCGAAGCGCGAAGCGGAAAACCCGTCAAACTTTCTCGACCTGGCCGTATTCCAGATCGACCGGCGTCGAGCGCCCGAAGATCGACACCGCGACCTTGAGGCGCGCGCGCTCCTCGTCCACCTCTTCAACATAGCCGTTGAAGGAGGTGAAGGGACCGTCGGACACCCGCACCTGCTCGCCCACCTCGAAGGTGATCGAGGGACGCGGACGCTCCACACCCTCCTCGACCTGGCGCAGGATACGGTTGGCTTCAGCCTCGCTGATCGGCATCGGCTTGCCGCGACCACCCAGGAAGCCGGAAACCTTCGGCGTGTTGCGCACCAGGTGCCAGGTCTCGTCGGTCAGGTCCATGTTCACCAGCAGGTAGCCGGGCAGGAACTTGCGTTCCGCGCTTACCTTCTGGCCACGGCGCATCTCGACCACTTCCTCGGTCGGAACCAGCACATCGCCGATCAGATGGTCCAGCCCCTTGCGGACGGCCTGCTCCTTGATCGACTGCGCCACCTTCTTCTCAAAGCCGGAATAGGCGTGCACGACGTACCACTGCTTGGCCACGATGGTCAGCCCCCCAACCCGAGAATCTGTCGCACGCCAAAGGCCAGCACCTGATCGACCAGGAAAAAGAAAATCGCCGCCACGAACACCATCACCAGTACGGTGACCGTCGTGACTGCCGTTTCCTTCCGGGTCGGCCAGGTGACCTTGGCCATTTCCTGACGCACCTGCCGCACGAATTGCGCGGGAGAGGTCTTCGCCATGCAGAACCGCTCTCGTTAACGTAAAAACAAACTACGCCGCAGCCACACGTGCCCGGCGCACCGACTCCGATCAGAACGATGACCCGCCAGAATGCTGGCAGGAGTGGAGGGGCTCGAACCCCCAACCCCCGGTTTTGGAGACCGGTGCTCTACCAATTGAGCTACACTCCTAGGCACATCGCCATCCCGTTCGGGACGGCAAAGACCGGGCCGGAAGCCCAGTAGCACCGGTTCGGAACCTGTCGTCGCCCTATGTCAAAGGGCGCAAATATTGATCCGAACCGGCACGCGCGTCAAACACTTCCTGCAACTCCCTGAATTTACGGGAGGTTTGCGAAAGGTTTGACGCCCGGGCTCCGTCTTACTCGACGACTTTGGCGACGACGCCGGCGCCG
>NZ_AMRL01000044.1 GCF_000299935.1 Oceanibaculum indicum P24
GGGGCCAGAACACCGCTTACCGCCTTGCGCAGCAGCGACCACACCGTGTTGGGGCTGATCCGGTAGCCGCGTTCTGGAGGTTCTCCGCCAGCGCGGTGAAGCTCTCCCCGCCCAGGACCACGGCGGCATGTTCCCAGCCGCTGTAGGCCAGGACAAAATGGTAAAGGCCGATGCGCGAGCGGCTGCCCCCCGATCGTCACGCCCAGCTCTCCGGCATCGGTAAAGTCGGACAGGGCCATGCGCCCCGGCTCGGGCGTCTGTCGGAAGATCACGTCGCGCTCGGGCCCGTGCAGGGCGCGCCAGCCGCAGACACGCCGCTCAAGCGTCCGGCGCACACGGTCATCCGGGAAGGATTCGGGATCGGTCAGCTGAAGGTGCCGCATCAAGGTGACGGCCTGAACGACGGGATCGCGCTCGAGGATCGGCAGCAGAACCGGCTCCCATACCGCCACGAGTGGATCAGGCACGGTGCGGCTCCGGGCCGGCTTGCGTTGGGAGGGAGGGCGCGGATCGCGCTCGATCCGGCGGGCGGTGCGTTCGCTGAAACCCGCGCGGGCGGCAGCGACACGCTGGCTGTGATTAAGACGGTCAGTCATGTCGACTCTCACTTGCTGGTCGGTGACGGGTTTGCCCGGCACGGTCGGATCTCCGTTTGGCTTCAGAGAATGCGACCCTACCGGCCCGCAGCGGCCAGCACCTACTCCCCGAAGAGAGCCGCGCCGGTGGCCCCAGTCTACGGTCGGGCTACGCCCTCCCTTCGCCTGGGACCACCGGCCACCTTGGTTGACGCCGTCGGCCAACTTTGTTGTCGCTCATCAACAGCCTTTCAGCACGACCGATTCCATTACGTCGGGCAGGCCGCCACATTGATCGCCAGTACACCGCAGATCAACCAGACCAGAGTGTTGCCGAAAGTGTGATTCTGGCCGGTCCGGGCGACCTGCGGCGCGAGCACAAAAAGTCCGCGAATCAAGGCGATCTAACTCGTCGAATCGCCGGCAGCGTTTCTGCTGGCGCACGCTGAACTGTGCCACTCTTTGCGCGCCGCTTCGTGATGCCGATCTGGCGCGAAATCGCTATCCTAATCGTCGCTCCGCGATGCTTGATTTTGCTCAGTTATGCCAGCTCCGCCGCGACTTCACACATCGTTCTGCCGGCTTATAGCCGCTCCCGTATGTCTCCCCTCAATGCGTCGATCAGTTCGCCCAGCTCCAGGGGCCGCGTCGCCGGTCGGTCGGACAGCGCCGAAAATTTTGACCTGATCTGCTTGATCTGCCCATCCGCGCAAACTTCCCGCGCGATCTCATCGCTCCATTGATATGCGGATTTCATCGAATGCATGCTTCGCAACATGAGCCAAAACGAAAATAAAATGAATGTATAAATGGTGCAACAGTATAAATCCGCAAATGGACAGCTGTACCCGGTGCGGTCTACGCGGTGTGCGGCAGGCCCACCTCGATCTTTTTAGCCTAAGCCGCCCCATCCCTTCCTTTTTCCGGCCATTGTGAGCCTTTGGCGAGCATCTTGATTAACATAAATTTCAATCTTGTTTCTCCCTTTTAAATCATTGCCATAAAAAATAATCAGAAGGAATAAATTGGGGGGGCAGGATAGTAGTTTGTATGCCAGAAATTATATCCGGGGCCGGATCGGATCCTCAGCTCCAGCTGCAGATGATGGAACGCGCGATAGACGGAGAGGCGAAGCGCCTTGGTGGCGTTTTTGACGGCACTCAGTGCGGTGACCGCACGGCAGCAGGCCAGCATCTTCAGGCGCACGATGACGCTTTGCCGGAAGAGGAAAGGGCGTGCGGTTTGAGCGGCTCCTGGTGCGCCTGCCGCTCGAAGATCGAGTCATCCTGCAGGACGCTGCAGCCGAGGCCGGAATCACCCTTGCTACCTATGTGCGCGAACAGGCGATTCGATCGGTCGCGTCCGGATTTTTCGCCACGGCAATGCGAAGAAGCTGACGCTCGCTGACGAATATCTACATGCGTCCGGGCACGCGTTGCTGGCCGTGATAGTACCCTCGCTGGCTGCGGATTGCAGCCCTTTCTCGTTCTGCTAAAATCAATCCTCCTGGGTAGGTTGAGGTGTGATGTGGTCTCGGAAATTCGGACAGGTTGGCGGCGAAGTTAAGCTCATCTCCATTGTAATTATGCCGCCAGTTTGGTCACCCGATCATGGGGGCATGCCCCCCATGATCGGATTCGCCGATCCGCCCATAGGCCTCTGCCGGGGTTCGCCCGGCGAGACCGGAGTGCGGTCGCTGGGTGTTGTAATAGGCGATGCACCGGGCAAGACCAGCGCGCAGCTCCGAGCCGGTCTCGAAGGCGTGGAGATAGACGCACTCGTATTTGAGAGATCGCCACAGCCGCTCGATGAACACGTTGTCCATCCAGCGGCCTCGGCCGTCCATGCTGATGCGCACCTCGTGACGTGAGCCCCTAAGCTCACCCAGCTGAGAGCAGAGTCCTTTCGTCATTTGGCCCTTTTGGGCTGGATGATGCAATGGGAGGGAGCGCGGTGCCCCCCAGTTGCTCAAGCGCTCCCTCCCATTGCATGCGTGGAGCGTTGAGGCGGGCGTAGATACCTATGTCGCCACCTGGAAGGGATTCGCCTATGTCGCCTTCGTCATCGACGCCTATGCCCGCAAGATCGTTGGCTGGCGTGTCAGCACCTCGGCGCATGCCGGGTTCGTCCTCGATGCCTTGGAACTAGCTGTCCATGAACGCCGTCCGGCCAAGGGCATGGGCCTGATCCATCACAACGACAGGGGCAGCCAATATCTGTCCATCCGCTACACCGAACGCCTGGCGGAGGCGGGCATTGAACCCTCGGTGGGCAGCGTCGGCGACAGCTACGACAACGCGCTGGCTGAGACGATCAACGGCCTGTTCAAGGCAGAGGTCATCCACCGCCGTGGCCCCTGGCGCAGCTTCGAGGCGGTCGAATACGCAACCCTCGAATGGGTCGACTGGTTCAACAACCGCCGTCTCCTCGAGCTAATCGGGAACATCCCGCCAGCAGAGGCCGAGGACAAGTTCCACACGGCAATTGACACCCAACCCATGGCCGCATAACTATCGAAAACCAGCCTCCAGCAAACCCGGCGCGATTCAGATGACCTACCAATTCACATGCGGAATAGCCGCAATTGGCGGAGCCATCACAGGTAACAAATTCTGAGATTTCAGCCCGGTTTCCGAAAGTTTTGCAGGCAATAATCCGCTCAGGCCGCCGCGCTCTTTTCCGGCTGACCAATGAGTTTCTGGAAGTCCACCATCCTGATCGCCTCGATCATCAGCCGCAAATCCCCCGAGACGGCTTCTTCAGTATCTTCCTCATAAGTTTTCGTCATGGCGGAGCCGCGATTCGCCCAGTTCCAATCATCCACCGCTTCGTGCCCCATGAGTAGCGATCGAACGCGGGGATCGATGCCATGGGCTTTGAGCTTGGTCGCAAAACTGTGTCGTAGCGCATGATTCTTTGCCCCCGTATCGCCGATTCCGATCGCATTAAAATACCGGCTGATCAGCTTGCCTACCGGCGCGGATGGTGACGCTGCATTGGCTCCCCAACCGCGCGGGAAAAGTCGTCCATCCGTGCTGGTTTTGCGTTTCTCCTCCACAAACTCGATGAATCCGCGCCGCAGGATTTCCGGGTGAATCGGCACAGGCCGCCGCGATGTTTCGGTCTTGACAGACCGGCCTTCGCCTTCCTCGATTCGCAGGAACCAGTGATTGTGGTCGGCGAGGAAAATGACGTCTTCTGTCCTGGCCTGGGCGATCTCACTCAACCGCAGACCATTGAACAACTCAAACAGTGGCAGCCAGAAAAGTTCGTCCTTGATGATCACGCTGCCGGGCTGCGTGCGCCGGCCAGCCGACCGGCAGCCTGCATAGACGGGCGAGGTGAGAAGGGCGCGGATTTCACCTTCACTGATTGCCCGCCTCGCCTTCAGTCGGGCGCGCCGTGCTGGCGGTTTCTTGCCGCCGAGGCCTTTCAACGGATTTTCCGGCGCATAATCATTTGCGACGAGCCAGTCCCAGAATGCTGAGAGCGCGGAGATATGCCGGTTCAACGTCTTACCGCTAATCGGAGTGTCGCCCAGCTGCTGACCCTTCTGGATCAAGGCATCGCCGCGAAGTCCCTTATAGGCCTTGGCCTGACCGTAGCCCGACGGCAATTTCAGAAGCTTCGCCTTGAGTCCGACCATCACGGCTCGGCTGTAATCGTACGGCGGAAGATCGCCAAGAAAATCCGCCATCATGGACAGGCTTTGTCGGGTCTGGATTCGCGTCTTTTCACTCCAGTTTCCGAATCGAGAGCGCTCGGTTTCGTACTCCTCGAAGATATCCATCACGCTCCGGCTGGCAGTCGCGGCCTGCCGCTTTGCGGTTGCCGGGCGTTTCCGCCCGTTTGCTGCCGATGTTGCGCCATTGAGGCTGGCGGGGTCGGATTGGAAGTCAGCTGGTGTATCGGTCTGGCTGGCCTCCTGATTTGCGTGGCGTGGGTGTCTCGGCCGCGCTCCGAAATCCACAAGACCCTGCTCGATCAACGCCCGGGTCGGCAGGATTGTATCCGACAGTTCCGGCTCTGCCCCGTCTGTGCCTTCCAGCCGCGCCGCCATGGTCCTGAAGGCTTCGCGCTCGCCCCGGTGGATCAGTTTCTGGACCTGCTTCATGACATGGGCACTGTATGGGGGCTTGTAGCCACTCAGTCCCAGAAGCTCGGTTGCCCATTCGGCCGTCCGCTCGTTCTCGGCGGCGGCCAGGTAGGCGCGATGGGCATCACGCACGCCATCCTTCATGTCCTTGATTAGTTCGTTGGCATGGGCCGCTTCGATGAAAGGGTCGGCGGTCAGCTCGTTTTCCATCCAGACGAGTCGCGCCGTCAGATAATCGCGCAGCAGCGCCTGAAGCTCGGTGGGTTTCAGATAGGTCGTTCCGGCAGCCATCAGCATCGTATCCGTAAGGTAGGTCAACCAACGCGCCCTGGGGACGGCCTGCCGGCGATCCTTAGTACGCAGGCTCAATTGTACAATGAAATCAGGAAAATGCCGTGCCGGATCGGCGGGCATGCGGCGGCGCCACCAATAGGCCGCGCCACGCCGGTGCAGATGCTGGATTTTCCTCATTGTGATACACCTTAGTGCTACAGCAGCATCAAGGCCTGTATCACACTGAAAAGTTCAATATTTTCAAGTGACTGAAGGAAAATGGCTGGGGGACCTGGATTCGAACCAGGGTTGACGGAGTCAGAGTCCGATCAGGGGTATTTCCCTTGCCCATAAGCGTTATCATAAATATAATAATAACAACGCATTAGTTTTCATGTAACTTCCCGCTTATTCCGCTGTTTTCGCGCCGTCTGTGATCCCTGTGTGATCCAGTACGGCAGCGAAAATCGGCAGGAATCCAAGGATTAGACGATGCCCGAACGCATAACAGAAGCCCTGATCAGGCACATTACCACAGATGGTGCCCGGCGGATGATAGCCGATAGCGAGGTGCGTGGCTTCTATCTGAGAGTTGGGACGGCGGGTGACACGAAATATCTCTTCCGCTATCGCCTGGACGGCCAGCAGTACACCTACACCATCGGCGGGCCAGAAGCGCTGACCGCCGCCCAGGCCCGGGCCGAGGCGCGAAAGCTGGCGGGAATGGTCGCGCGCGGAGAAAACCCGGCAAAGCTCAAGCGTATGCGCCGCGAGGCCGCGACCTTCAAGGAGCTTGCGCAGGATTATCTGGAGATCGCACAGGGCAAGAGAAGCTTCAGGGATGATGTCAGCAAGATCGAGCGCGTCCTGCTGCCGGCTTTCGGAAAACGGAAGGTCGCGGAGATCAACACGGGCGACGTCAGGGGCTTGTTGGCGCGGTTGAGGCGGGATGGGCTGAAGAATTCGACGGTCAATCGCTACCGCGCTCTGGTCAGTGCCATGTTCACGCTGGCGGTTGAGCATGAATGGATCGAAAAGAACCCCGTCGCGCGCGTCGAGACATTCCAGGAAAACAACAAGCGCGACCGCTGGCTCACTCCGGAACAGTTGGCCACCCTCATAGTGGCCCTGGATGCCGAGCCCGCGAATGCCGCAAATTGCATCCAGATGATGTATTTCACCGGCCAGCGGCGGGGCGATGTGATGTCCATGCGCTGGCAGGATGTCGATATCGTCAATCGCCGCTGGAGGATACCAAGGCCGAAGTCAGGAGTATCACACACGATCCCCCTCAATGACGGCGCTGTGGCAATCCTGGAGCGACAGCGGAGCTTCCGGCATGTAGGCAATGACCATGTCTTTCCGGGGCAGAAGCAGGGAAGTCCGATCCGTACCGTGCAGCAGGCCTGGGACAGGGCAAAACAACGCATCGGCCTGGTCGATTTCCATCTGCATGATCTGCGGCATACCTTTGCCAGCCACGCCATCGCTAAACAGGTTGACCTCTACACCTTGTCGAAGCTGCTCGGGCACAGCGACGCAAGAATGACCCAGCGCTATTCGCACCTTGCCGATGACGCGTTGTCGCGGGCATCTTCCGCGGCGATTTCGTCAGTTTGGCCTACACAGAAGGAAGAATAGAACCGTGATTCCAGCTTTCAGTGCGCTCGACCCGGAGATGTTGCTCACGACTGATCAGCTTTCCCAGTACCTCCAGATCAGCGTCTCGAGCCTAAACAAAGCAAGGATGGAGCCGGGTAAGGGGCCCAGGTTCATCAAGGTGGGCGCCAGCGTTCGCTATCGCGTCGGTGATGTACGTGCCTATCTGGACGAGATGAGCCGGCGATCGGTGCGCGTGGCCATGGTGACGGCTCTCAGTGACGATGACCTGCCGGATCCGGAGGAGATCGATGCGTGGCTGCGTGGCGAGGAATGATCGGAACGGTCAACGCGGGCATGGCGCTCTAGCCTGAAAGGAATTGACGCGCCTTCTCCGACCGTTCGAGCGCCTGATCCAACCGGTCGCGCCACCGTGGCCCTCGGGAGCGCGCATCCTCATAGGCTTCGGCTAGCTCATCGGGGCGGTCCTGACTCAGCACGTCGAGCAGGAACTCGGCCTGAAGCACGTCCTTGCGCGCCTTCATCGCGTCACCTTGGCCCTGCCGCCGTTCAGAGACGATCAGCTTGTGGATCGCAAACCTTTCCGGGCGGGGGATCTGCACCAGCACGCCGCTGCGGTAGATGACGGCCGCTGGGATTGGTTCGGCAATGAGGTAGTTGAAGTGGTGGAGGGCCTGCGCCTCCACGCCGGGGGCCGCCAGCGGGCGCCTTCCTTCTTCCGCGTCGAAGGCGGGCGTCAGGAACTCGACAAGTTGGCCGCCGCTGCTCTGCTGCCAGCGCCATACCTTCTCAGGCTCCATGGCGGGGACTGGTGCGAAGTCGAAATCCGTCAGCACGCCGGTAAGTGGCGGTGAGGTGATATCCTCAAGGGCCAGCGACAGGCGTTCGAAACTCGCGATATCGATATCCGCGGTTTGCGCCAGCTGATCCAGGCTATAGCGCACGCCGAGCTCGCCCTCATACAGGCGGAAGGCGTGCGTTCCCGCAATGGTGCCGCCGAGCCGGAAGACACCGGCCTTGGCCATTGCGGCGAGCAGGCTGCCAGTTCCCGCATCCAGGCTGAGGAATCCTTCCGCGCGAAGCAGCCGGACGAGCCGGGTCCGCTCTTTGCGCCTTGCTTCGCTTTGCTCTGCCAGAAGGCGATGCCGGTCTATCCGTTGCCGAAGCGCCTCGCTGTCTTCGCCGATATAGCGCTTGTGAACAGAAGTGCCGACACGGAAGCTGTCGTACCAATAGCCGCGGCCATTCCGCTTCAGCAGCGTCGGCGTGCCTCGCAGCTCCGATACGGCGTCGTCCAGCAGCGACCGCAGCAGATCGTGATAGGCCGCGTGGGCAATGGCAGAGTGCCGATCGGTCATAGGCAGCCAATATGCTCAACAAAGATATATTTCGTTGAATACATCATATGCTCAACGAAAATCAAGTTTGTTGAGCACATACTCTTCCATCTCCACGGATCCGGCTGGGATGCGTCCCAATTTTGTTGCCCGCGCTCAGCTGCAGCAAATGGCGCGAATAATCTCCGCAAACTCTACGGAGATTATCCCTGGCAAATGCGGAGATTGCTGGCCATAATGACCGCAAGGAGTGCGGATATTATGGCCTATATTCATGAACTGGCGGAATGGCCGGAGTTCCGCTGGGACCACAAGGTTCTGGCGGTCACACTTGCAGCTGTCCGACATCGTCAAGGGCGTCTGATCGGCCGCATGGAGGCACTGGGTTTCGACCTGCGCAGGGCAGCGTCACTCCAGACCATGACCGAGGAGGTCCTGAAGTCCAGCGAGATCGAGGGCGAAATCCTCGACCGGGACCAGGTGCGCTCATCCATTGCCCGGCGCCTGGGCATGGATATAGGTGGGCTGGTCCCGACGGATCGGGACGTTGAGAGCGTTGTCGAGATGATGCTCGATGCCACCCAGAACTACGATTTGGAACTGAGCGACGAACGCCTGTTCGGTTGGCACGCGGCGCTCTTCCCGACAGGACGCAGTGGGATGCAGCGGATTAAGGTCGGTGCGTGGCGCGATGACACATTGGGGCCGATGCAGGTGATCTCGGGGCCGGTCGGGCGCGAGCACGTTCACTATGAAGCGCCGAAGGCGGCGCGCGTTGCTGGCGACATGCAGGCTTTTCTTGACTGGTTCAACGGCCAGGGCGTGCTCGATCCCGTGATCAAGGCAGGCATTGCCCACTTGTGGTTCGTTACCATCCACCCGTTCGAGGATGGCAACGGCCGCATCGCACGCGCCATCGCCGACATGCAGCTGGCACGCTCGGAGCAAAGCCCGCAGCGCTTTTACAGCATGTCCGCGCAAATCCGGCAGGAGCGCAATGCGTACTACGACATTCTGGAAAGCACGCAAAAGGGCGATCTCGACATCACCGCGTGGCTGACCTGGTTTCTCGCCTGCCTGTCGCGGGCGTTCGACGGCGCAGAAGATATTCTCTCGGGCGTGCTCAGGAAGGCGCGCTTCTGGGAAAAGCACGCTGGCGATTCCCTGAATGAGCGCCAGCGCGTCATGCTGAACCGGTTGCTCGAGGGATTTGAGGGCAAGCTGACTTCGTCGAAATGGGCAAAGATCGGAAAATGTTCACCGGACACGGCGCTGCGCGACATTACCGACCTGCTGGAGCGCGGGATACTGGTCAAGGACATGGGAGGGGGGCGCAGCACCAGCTATTCACTGAATGATCGCGACGATCAGGTCGCCGTCAGCTGAGCTTCGCCATCAAGACCGCGTCAGAGCACTTGTCAAACACCCAACCTCAATCCAAGGTCCCACCAAATCAAGCTTCGGGTGGATTTATCCAAGGGCCCGTTCCAAGGATCCGGCCAGGAGAGCGCCCGAACACTGCCTGCATCCCCCTGGAACCTTGTTTACCGTTCTAGGACTTCCAAGGGGATATCTAACGGGAGAATCCCCGCCAGGGCTTGACCTTCCCCTTGCGGGAACCCCTATCTACTCATGGAGTTGGCCGGAAACGGCCGTTGCAGGAACGCAGGAGGCGGGTATTCGCTGGCGCCGGGCCATCGCAATCGTGCTGATTGCCGTATTGAGCCTCTGGTTCAATGCGGATATGCGCTTGTGGGCGGCAGGATTCGACCCGGCCGGCCAGGCGCAGGGCACCGAAGCGCATTCTGCCGGCGGCCATGCCCTGCACGGCAATGTTGCCGCGCATCCCCAGGGGCATCACCATGGCGGGGAGCCAGAGGGCGATGGCCAGGGCAACATCACGCTCGATCACAGCATCTGCTCCGCGCACTGTGTGCCGGCGGTCATGGGTCTTGCTGCACAGGCCATGCCCCCGCAGCATTTTGATCGCGTTGCGATTTCTCGCTTGCCAGGCCCGCCTGGCCATCGCGCCGACCCGCCGCTGATCCCGCCCGAATACCGGACCTGAACACCGACACGCTCGCATGACCCGCCCCCTGTGACCGGGCGACCGGACGTCATGCCATTCAGGATCTGTATTCGAAGGATTTATCCATGCGTAGCTTTAAAACCACCGCGTTTGCCGCGGCGCTGACGGCGTCCGTCCTCATGCCGCTCGCCCCGCTTCAGGCTGCACCAGGCCATTCCGGTGGGCATAGCCATGGCCACGGGAGCGCCGCCATCGGACAGCCCGGCAAGGCCGCCGAGGCCAGCCGGACCGTCACCATCGTCATGGGCGACAATTACTACGAACCGGAGCGGATCGAGGTGTCCGGCGGAGAGACCATCCGCTTCGTCGTGCAGAACAAGGGCGAGTTCCTGCACGAGTTCAACATCGCCACGCCGGAGATGCATGCCGCGCATCAGAAGGAGATGGCGGTGATGTTCGAGCACGGCATGCTCACCCCCACCTCCATCGACCGCGAGATGATGAAGATGGATCATTCGAAGATGGGCATGTCGCATTCCATGCAGCATGACGACCCGAACAGCGTGCTGCTGGAGCCGGGCCAGTCGGGGGAGATGATCTGGAAGTTCCCGTCCTCGGGCACGCTGGAATTCGCGTGCAACATTCCGGGCCATTACGAGACCGGCATGGTGGGGGCTGTGCAGTTCCGCGCCGGTTCGGCCCGGAAGTGAGGAGGCGGACATGAACAGCATCATTTCTCCTCGGATCAGCCGGCGGGACGCGCTGAAGCTGGCTGGCGCCGCTGGCCTGGCCGGTACCGTGTCGCTCTATCCGGGGCGGCGCAGCTTTGCCTCGGCCGACAAGGAGCTGCAGCTCGCCGTTGAGGCCAAGCGGATCGTGGTGGACAGCGTGGAAAGCAACGCCATCGCCATCGGCGGCTCTGTGCCGGCGCCCACCCTGCGCTGGCGCGAGGGCGAGGAGGTGGTCATCCAGGTGACCAACCGCCTGCCCGAGCCGACCTCGATCCACTGGCACGGGCTGCTGATCCAGGGCGTCATGGATGGCGCGCCGGGCTTCAACGGCTATGAGGCGATCCGGCCGGGCGAGACCTATACCTACCGCTTCCAGCTACGCCAGGCG
The DNA here is from genome assembly GCF_000299935.1 of Oceanibaculum indicum P24. Taxonomy (NCBI): domain Bacteria; kingdom Pseudomonadati; phylum Pseudomonadota; class Alphaproteobacteria; order Rhodospirillales; family Oceanibaculaceae; genus Oceanibaculum; species Oceanibaculum indicum. The sequence continues at coordinate 11,050 of NZ_AMRL01000044.1, forward strand.
GGCACCTACTGGTACCACAGCCATTCCGGCCTGCAGGAACAGCAGGGCATGTATGGCGCCATCATCATCGAGCCGGCGGGGCGCGAACCGGTGCGCTATGACCGCGACTATGTCGTCGTGCTGTCCGACCACACGCAGGAAAATCCACGCACGGTGCTGCGCAACCTGAAAAGCCAGGAAGGCTATTACAATTACGGCAAGCGCACGCTGATCGACTTCTTCCGGCAGGCGGAGAGGGATGGCTTCAACGCCGCCCTCAAGGACCGGCTGGAGTGGGGCGACATGCGGATGGACCCGACCGATCTGGCGGACGTCACCGGCTATGCCTTCCTGGTGAATGGGCGCGGCCCGCAGGATAACTGGACCGGCCTGTTCGAGCCGGGCGAGCGGATCAGGCTGCGCTTCATCAACGCCTCGGCGATGAGCTTCTTCGATGTCCGCATTCCGGACCTGCCGATGACGGTGATCGCCGCCGATGGCCAGTTCGTCGTGCCGGTGCAGGCGCACGAGTTCCGCTTCGGCGTCGGCGAGACCTATGACGTGATCGTCCGCCCCCGGGTGGATCGCGCTTTCACCATCATGGCCGAACCGCTGGACCGGTCGGGCTATGCCCGCGCCACGCTGGCGCCCCGGCCCGGCATGGAGGCGGAGATCCCGCCGCTGCGCCCGCGCGCCATCCTCGCCATGTCCGACATGAACCACGGCGCCATGGGCATGGATCACGGGACGATGGATCATGGTGCATCAGGACATGGCGCGATGGGGCATGGTGCTATGGGCCACGGTACGATGAATCATGGCGCGATGGGCCACGGATCATCCGGCGGCGGGCATGGTGCCCATGCCGGCCACGCCATGGCCGCGCCCGTCCCGGCGACGGACGGCGCACCGCCTGTCGGCTGGGACCAGGCCGGCACGCTGCCCGGCGAGAAGGCGCTGTCCTATGCCGATCTGAAGGCCTTCGCCAGGAATGCGGATGACCGTGAACCCGGCCAGGAGATCCTGGTCCGGCTGACCGGCATCATGGAACGCTATATCTGGACGCTGAACGGCCGGAAGTTCGAACAGGGCGAGCCGGTCCGAGTGGCCTATGGCGAGCGGGTGCGCATCCGCTATGTGAACGAGACCATGATGGCGCATCCGATGCATCTGCACGGCATGTTCGTCGAGCTGGAGAATGGCGAGACTGACCGCCGCCCGCTGAAGCATGTGGTGATCGTGCCGCCGGGCAAGGAAGTGTCGGTCTTGCTGACGGCGGATGAGCCAGGCGACTGGCCGTTCCATTGCCACCTCATGTACCACATGGCCTCGGGCATGATGACGCGCTTCATCGTCGAGCGGCCAACGGCGGATGCCAGCGGAAAGGGCCGGGCATGAGCAGGGCACTGAAGCGCGGCCTCGCCGGTCTGGGCCTCCTGCTGGCGGCCTCCGGGCCGTCGCTGGCGGCCGACGGCCACGACATGCTGTTCGGCAGCCTGTTGGTCGATCAGCTGGAGCATGGCTGGCGCGATGGCCACGACACGGTGGAGTGGAAGGCGCAGGGCTGGATTGGCGGCGATTCCGAGAAGCTCTATCTGAAGACCGAAGGCGAGTATGTCCGGGACGACACGGTCGAGAAGGCGGAAGTGCAGCTGCTCTACAGCCGCATGATCGCCGATTTCTGGGATGTCCAGGCCGGCATCCGGCATGATTTCCGGCCCGACGATCCGTCGCGCACTTATGGCGTGTTCGGGTTCCAGGGGCTGGCGCCCTATGTCATCGAGGTCGATGCCTCCCTGTTCGTCAGCGAGAAGGGCGATGTCTCCGCCCGGTTCGAGGCCGAGCATGACATCCTGATCACCCAGCGGCTGATCGCCCAGCCCAAGCTGGAGGTCAGCGCGGCCCTGCAGGAGGTCGAGGAACTCGGCATCGGCTCCGGCCTCAACGATATCGAGCTGGGCTTCCGCGTGCGCTACGAGATCACGCGGAAATTCGCGCCCTATATCGGTGTCTCCTGGAGCCGCAGCCTCGGCAACACGGCGGATTTCGCCCGCGCCGAGGGGGAGGATGTCGATAATCTCGCCTTCCTGACCGGAATCAGGTTCGCGTTCTGACCGGGTTGCACACGAAAGCCGGCGCCTCGTAAAGGGGCGCCGGCTTCTTTTTTTGCGCCCATTTCTTGTACTGCAACCCTGGCATTCAGAAATTGCTGATATGTCAGCTTGACCTTCCCAACGCTGGAAGCCCGACCTTGGTGGAAATGGAAACACTGCACGTTCTGCTGCTGCCACCCGCAGCCTGAAAAAGCTGAGGCGTGACAGGACTCCAATCCGACCAAGAGGTACTGACATGGACCATCACGGCCATCATCATGATCACGGCGATCATTCGCGGATCAAAGACAATGGCGCTTTGAGTGCTATCGACCCGGTTTGCGGCATGCAGGTTGACCCGCATGCGACGAAGCACCGTGCCGCACATGCGGGGCACACCTTCTATTTCTGTTCGGTGCGGTGCCAGGAAAAATTTGTCGCGGCGCCTGAGAGCTTTCTCGGCGATAAGCCTGCCGAGAAAGAGACGGATGCCGGCGCAATCTATACCTGCCCGATGCATCCGGAGATCCGTCAGGTTGGGCCAGGCAGTTGCCCGATCTGCGGCATGGCGTTGGAACCGGCGGAGGTCTCGCTGGAGGATGGCCCAAACCCCGAACTCGCCGATATGTCACGCCGGTTCTGGATCGGCCTTGTGCTGACCGTTCCCGTCTTCCTGCTGGAGATGGGCGGTCACCTGACCGGGCTGTCGCATCTGATATCAGCGCAGACATCGAACTGGGTGCAACTGGTCCTGGCGACACCGGTCGTGCTCTGGGCAGGCTGGCCGTTCTTTTTCCGGGGCTGGCAATCGGTGGCAAACCGGTCGCTCAACATGTTCACCCTGATTGCCATGGGAACCGGTGTCGCCTGGCTGTACAGCATCGTCGCCACTCTGCTGCCCGGCATCTTCCCTGAAGCCTTCCGCAATGCCGAAGGGGCGGTTGCCGTCTATTTCGAAGCGGCGGCAGTCATCACCGTCCTGGTGCTGTTGGGACAGGTGCTGGAACTGCGGGCGCGGGAGACGACGTCCGGTGCCATCAAGGCGCTGCTTGGCATGTCGCCGACTACCGCGCGTCGCTTGTCGGAAGATGGTGCCGAAGAAGAGGTCGAACTGGATCATGTTCAGGTTGGTGATCGGTTGAGAGTGCGTCCGGGCGACCGGGTTCCCGTTGACGGGCTGGTTCTTGAGGGCGGTTCCAGCGTCGATGAATCGATGGTGACCGGTGAATCCATGCCGGTCCGCAACCAGCCGGGTGACAATGTCATCGGCGGGACGATCAACGGCCAGGGCAGCTTCGTCATGCGGGCGGAAAAGGTTGGCCGCGATACGATGCTGGCGCAGATCGTGCGCATGGTATCCGAGGCGCAGCGGTCGCGCGCGCCGATCCAGCGG
>NZ_AMRL01000045.1 GCF_000299935.1 Oceanibaculum indicum P24
GAAGCCGGCGCCCGCCGCGCAACCGACCCCTCCTGCCCCCGTGCCGGCACCGGCGCCGGAGCCGAAGCCCGAGGTTGCCAAGGCGGTCGAACCGAAGCCGGAGCCTGTGAAGACGGCTGAGCCGAAGCCGGAGACGCCGCCGCCGCCGAAGCCGCAGGCCAAGCCGACGCCGCCCAAGGTGAAGCCGGCGGAAACCAAGCCGGAGCCGGAGAAGAAGCCGGAACCGAAGCAGGAAAACCGGCTGGCCTCGCTGCTGTCCAGCGTGAACAAGATGCGCGACCAGATTCCTCCGGAGGACAGCAAGCCGCGCCCGCAGCGCCCGCAGACTCAGCAGGCGGCGCCGGCCGCGCCGCAGAATGAGCGCGCGCAGCCGACGAACCGGCTGAACGATCCGACGCGTGACTTGTCGGCCAGCGAGCTGGACGCGGTGCGCCAGCAGATCGCGCAATGCTGGAACGTGCCGTCCGGCGCGCGTTATGCGGAAGAACTGATTGTTGACATATTCGTGGTGATGAATAGCGATGCAACGGTCCGTGAGGCCCGTATCGTCAACAGCGGCAGGATGGGCAACGACCCGTTCTACCGCTCGGCGGCGGAAAGCGCCCTGCGTGCCGTCTTGAACCCGCGTTGCAGCCCGCTGAAGCTGCCGCGCGACAAGTTCGAGGTCTGGAAGACCATGACCTTGAGCTTCAACCCAAGGGAAATGTTGGCTCCATGATTGTTTCAGGCAACACCATCGGACGGTTCCTCACGGCAAGTTTCGCGGTCTGCATGCTGGTGCTGGGTACGGCCCTGCCGGCCTCGGCGGAATTGCGCATCGACATCACGCGCGGCGTGACCGAGCCGATGCCCATCGCGATTACCGACTTCCAGGGCGAGGGGCAGAGTGTGGATGTCGGGCGCGACATCTCCAGGGTGGTGGCGGCCGATCTGGAGCGCTCCGGCCTGTTCCGGCCGCTCGACAAGCAGGCCTTCATTCAGACTGCGGCATCCGCCCAGCAGCAGCCGCGATTTGCCGACTGGCGGGTGATCGGCGCGCAGGCGCTGGTCAGCGGGTCGGCGATCCTGCAGCCGGACGGGCGGCTGAAGGTCGAGTTCCGGCTGTGGGACGTGTTCGCCGAAGAGCAGATGACCGGCCTTGCCTACTACACCGTGCCGGCCAACTGGCGGCGTGTGGCGCATATCGTGGCGGATGCGATCTACAAGCGCATCACCGGCGAGGATGGCTATTTCGACACCCGCATCGTCTATATCGCCGAGAGCGGCCCGCAGAACCGGCGCAAGAAGCAGTTGGCCATCATGGACCAGGATGGCGCCAACCACCGCTTCCTGACCGATGGCAATGTGCTGGTGCTGACCCCCCGTTTCTCGCCGACGCTGCAGGAGATCACCTACCTCGCCTATTTCAACAACAAGCCGCGCGTCTATCTGCTGAACATCGATACCGGCCAGCAGGAAGTGCTTGGGGACTTCCCCGGCATGACCTTCGCGCCGCGTTTCTCGCCCGATGGCAATGCCGTCATCATGAGCATGGCGCGCAACGGTAATTCGGACATCTTCGCGATGGATCTGCGCACCCGGAAGGTGCTGCGGCTGACCAACGATCCGGCGATCGATACCTCGCCTTCCTATTCGCCGGATGGCCGTCAGGTGGTGTTCAACTCCGACCGGGGCGGCTCCCAGCAGCTCTATGTCATGGAAGGCGACGGCGGCAATGTGCGGCGCATAAGCTTTGGCGAGGGCCGCTATGCAACGCCGGTATGGTCGCCCCGCGGCGACCTGATCGCCTTCACCAAGATGAATCGCGGCCGGTTCTATATCGGCGTGATGCGGCCCGATGGCAGCGGCGAACGTCTGCTGACGGAAAGCTTCTTGGATGAAGGCCCGACCTGGGCGCCGAACGGCCGCGTGCTGATGTTCTTCCGCCAGACTCCGACGGACACACGGGGGCAGGGTGGCACGGCGAAACTGTACTCGATCGACCTCACCGGGCGGAATCTGCGCGAGGTGGTTACGCCGATCGATGCGTCGGACCCCGCTTGGTCCCCCTTGATTCCTTGAAATACCACAATTATATTGCGCCCGTCGGTGTAGGGCTAGGGTTCCTACGGGAAAAGCTGTAAGCTGGAACGAAATATGGAAGGTATACTTCCATCTGAGACTGATACCAGCAATCAAGTAGACACCCACGAAACCGTTCTTTCCCCTTAATCTTTGGGATTGCGTTCGCGGAGGGCGAAAATAATGCGTACAAAAATTCTTGGTGTTTTTGCAGCACTGCTTCTGGTTGCTGCTTGCGAAACTGCTCCGGAAACTGGTGCCGCCGCCGGCGGTAGCGGCGCGAGCAGCGGTTCGGGTGTTGCCACGACTCAGTCGGCCGGCCCGCGTGCGGGCTCGCAGGAAGACCTGGTCGTGAATGTCGGCGACCGTATCTTCTTCGACTTCGACAAGTACAATGTCCGCGCCGACCAGCGCGGTCAGGTCGAGAAGTGGGCCGCCTGGCTGAAGCGCAACCCGTCGGTGCGCGTCACCATCGAGGGTCATGCTGACGAGCGCGGCACCCGCGAGTACAACCTGGGCCTCGGCGAGCGCCGCGCCAACTCGGTGAAGGACGCGCTGGTCGCTTCCGGCATCGACGCGGGCCGCCTGACCACGGTCAGCTATGGCAAGGAGCGTCCGGCCGTTCTCGGCTCGAACGAAGCTGCCTGGGCGCAGAACCGTCGTGGCGTGCTGGTGGTCAACTAACCACCTGCGCCTTTGAGGTAGAATGGGGCGTCGATCCGGCAGTCGCTGGATCGGCGCCTTATTTTTGCCGTTGGCGCGGTTGAGGCTGAAATATCCTGCCGCAAAATCGCAGGCTGAAGACGAAATGGGGAGTGCGATGATCCAGAACCGCCATCCGCATCCGGTACGTCGCTTTGGTGCCGTCCTGTCCGAGACAGTGCTGTCTGGCGCGGCGCGCGCGGCGGCCCTTGTTCTGCTGCTGGGCGCCCTGATGCTGCCGCCGGTCGCCGTGCAGGCGCAGGATCGCGACATGCGCTCGCTGATCGATCAGGTCGGCCGGCTGCAGCAGGATCTCTCCGATCTCCAGCGCCATGTCTATCGCGGCGAACGCCCGGCCAGTGGCGCTGCGGGAAGCGTGCCGCCCGCCGCTGCCGGTGCCGAGGGGCAGGCACTTTCCAACCTGCATTTCCGGCTGACCGATCTTGAAGCGCGGATGGCCGAGCTGAATGGCCGGATCGAGGAGGCCAGCTACGCGACCCAGCGCCTCAATGACCGGATGGAGAAGCTGTCCAGCGATATCGATTTCCGGCTGACCCGGCTGGAGGAGCGGATGGTCTCTGGCGAGGGGGCCGCAGCTCCGGCACCGCAGGCCCCGGACAAGCAGGGTGCGACCACGAGCCGGGCGCCTGGCGGCGAAGCGGTCGATGACCGTGGCCCGAAGACGCTGGGTACATTGCCGCAATCAGCGACGACTGGCGGTGCCGAGGCGAACCGGCCGGCGCAGCAGCAGGCCGCACTGCCGGCCAATGCGACGCCGAAGGAGGTTTACGACCAGGCGTTCCAGACGCTGGTGCGCCAGGATTTCCCGACCGCCGAACAGCAGTTCAAGGCCTTTCTTGACAAAAACAAGAATCATGAACTCGCCGGCAACGCACAGTACTGGCTGGCGGAAACCTATTATGTGCGCGGCCAGTTCGAGCAGGCGGCGGTGGCCTTCGCCCATGGCTTCGAGACCTATCCGAAGAACGCCAAGGCGCCGGATAACCTTTTGAAGCTGGGCCTGTCGCTGTCGAATCTGAACCGCAAGCAGGATGCCTGCGTCGCTTTCAGCGAACTGACCAAGCAGTATCCGAACGCCGCGCAGAGCGTGAAGCGCCGCGCCGAGCTGGAGCGCCAGAAGCTGAAATGCCCGTAAGCGGGCTGGAACAGCGTTTCCTTGACTGTCTCGACCGGCTGGGCGGTTTCGAACCGTCCCCCCGGCTTGCCATCGCGGTTTCCGGCGGCGCCGACAGCCTGGCGCTGACCCTGCTGGCCGACCTCTGGGCGCGCCGCCGGGGCGGCAGGGCCATCGGCCTGACCGTGGATCATGGGCTGCGCCCGGACTCGGCAGCGGAAGCACGGCAGGTCGCGGGCTGGCTGGCGGCCCGCAACATTCCTCACCACACTTTGGCCTGGCAGGGCGAAAAGCCCCGGATCGGCCTGCAGGCCGCCGCGCGGGAGGCCCGCTACCGGCTGCTGGAGGACTTCTGCGCCGCCAAAGGCATTCTGCACCTGCTGCTCGCCCATCACGCCGGGGACCAGGCGGAGACGCTGGCGCTGCGGCTGGACGCCGGCAGCGGCCCGACCGGTCTTGCCGGTATGGCATCCATCGTCGAGCGCCCCTTCTGCCGGTTGCTGCGGCCGCTGCTGACCGTTTCCGGGCAGGAACTGCGCGCCTATCTGCAACAGGTCGGGCAGGGCTGGATCGAGGACCCCTCCAATCGCGATGCGCGGTTCGCGCGTGTCCGTGCCCGCCGGGCGCTGGCGGAAGACCCGGCACGGCAGGCCTCCCTGCTGGCCGATGCCGCCCGTCACGGGAGTGCGCGCCGCGCGCAGGATCGCGCCGTGGCCCGTTTGCTGGCGCGGATGATCGTGGCACAGCCGGCGGCGCGCGCCCTGACGCTGGACCGTGCGCGATTGACGGAGGCAGAGCCGGCGGTGGGCCGTCAGGCGCTGGTGCGCTGCCTCATGCATGTCGGCGGCCAGTCCTATCCGCCCCGGCAGGCGCGGCTGGACCGGCTGTGGGACAAATTAGGCGCCGGCCCACTGGACCGGACAGCAACGTTGGGCGGCTGCCTGCTGCGCCCGGAACGGCGCGGCGGGCAGGACAGGGTCCGCGTGACGCGGGAAACAGCGCGCGCCGGCGTGGAAGCGCTTGAAGGGCGCGGTGCACTCCCCCATTTGAATGAGTCTAGAATGCGGCTTGGCCTGCCCACCGCGGACGCGATTTATCCCTATCCGGCTACCCCTCCATTGGCCGGTGCGGATTTTGCGGTTGCGGAGCCGGTGCCGAGCGTTATCTCATGAGGGGTGCTGCAAAAGCGCCCCATAGGGAATTGGACGGGGATGAAGCCGGCTGGTACAGCCCGCATGCGCCTATTTGAGGATGGCTAGGTCGTGAACAATTTCGGTAAGAATCTCGCACTCTGGATCATAATCGGCGTCCTGCTGGTGGCGCTGTTCAACCTGTTCCAGAGTTCGTCCACCCGGACGCCCTATTCCAGCCTCGCCTTTTCCGACTTCCTGAACGAGGTCGAGAACGGGCAGGTGCGCGACGTCACTGTCCAGGGCAACACCATCAGCGGCCACTTCACCGATGGCCGGGCCTTCAACACCGTGACGCCGCCGAATGACCCGAACATGGTCACCAGCCTGCGCGAGCACGGTGTGCGCATCAATGTGCAGCCGCCGGAAGAGGGCATGTCCGGCCTGCTCGGCATCCTGATCTCCTGGTTCCCGATGCTGCTGTTCATCGGCGTATGGATTTTCTTCATGCGCCAGATGCAGGGCGGTGGCGGCCGGGCCATGGGCTTCGGCAAGTCGAAGGCGAAGCTGCTGACCGAGAAGACCGGGCGCGTCACCTTCGAGGATGTCGCCGGCATCGACGAAGCCAAGATGGAGCTGGAGGAGATCGTCGAATTCCTGCGTGACCCACAGAAGTTCCAGCGCTTGGGCGGCAAGATCCCGAAGGGCTGTCTGCTGGTCGGCCCTCCGGGTACCGGTAAGACGCTGCTGGCCCGTGCCATCGCCGGCGAGGCCAATGTGCCGTTCTTCACCATCTCCGGCTCGGACTTTGTCGAGATGTTCGTTGGCGTCGGCGCCAGCCGCGTGCGCGACATGTTCGAACAGGGCAAGAAGAACGCGCCCTGCATCATCTTCATCGACGAAATCGACGCTGTCGGTCGTCATCGCGGCGCCGGCCTTGGCGGCGGCAATGACGAGCGCGAGCAGACTCTGAACCAGCTGCTGGTCGAGATGGACGGCTTCGAGGCGAATGAGGGCGTGATCCTGATCGCCGCCACCAACCGGCCGGATGTGCTGGACCCGGCGCTGCTGCGCCCGGGCCGCTTCGACCGCCAGGTCGTGGTGCCGAACCCGGACGTGCTGGGCCGCGAGAAGATCCTGAAGGTCCATATGCGCAAGGTGCCGCTGGCCGGCGACGTCGATGCCCGCGTCATTGCGCGCGGCACACCCGGCTTCTCCGGTGCGGACCTCGCCAACCTGGTGAATGAGGGCGCGCTGATGGCCGCCCGCCGGGGCAAGCGCGTCGTCGGCATGGCCGAGTTCGAGGCCGCCAAGGACAAGGTTATGATGGGCGCGGAACGCCGCTCCATGATCATGACCGACGAGGAGAAGAAGCTGACCGCCTATCACGAGGGCGGCCATGCCATCGTGGCGCTGCACTGCCCTGAGAGCGACCCGATCCACAAGGCCACCATCATCCCGCGCGGCCGGGCGCTGGGCATGGTCATGCGTCTGCCGGAAGGCGACCGCATCTCCATCTCCAAGGCCAAACTGCTGGACGATCTGAAGGTCGCCGCCGGCGGCCGCATCGCCGAGGAGCTGATTTTCGGCGAGGAGAAGATCACCACCGGCGCCTCGTCCGACATCAAGATGGTCTCTGACGTGGCGCGGCGCATGGTCACCGAATGGGGCATGAGCGAGAAGCTGGGCTTCCTTGCCTATGAAGCGCCGGAGCAGGAAGTGTTCCTGGGCCACTCGGTGGCGCAGCGCAAGCCGGTCTCCGACGCGACCTCCAAGGTGATCGACGACGAGATTCGCCGCATCGTGGACGATACCTACGCGTCGGCGCGCAAGACCCTGACCGAACATCTGGACGATCTGCACAAGCTGGCCAAGGGGCTGCTGGAGTACGAGACCCTGTCCGGCGAGGAGATCAAGGCACTGCTGGCTGGCCAGCCGGTTGTCCGCGACAGCGGCGAGGATGGCGGCAGCAAGCCGGGCGGCCGGCGCACCTCGGTGCCGACCACCGACAGCGGCGGCGCACCCGGCGGTCTGGAGCCGGAACCCCAGCCCGGCGCCTGACGATCCTGAAGTGACGGCATCGTTTCAACGGGAGGCCTCGCTGCGGCGGGGCCTCGCCGATTCCACCGACCGGCTCTATCTGCGACCGCTCGGCCTGCTGGCAGGCGAGGCGGCGGAGGCTGCCATCGCGGCGGGCCTCGCCATCCGGCTTGCCGGGGCGACGCGCGCCTTCAGCCTTGCCGACCTCTATCTGCGGCGCGCGGATGGCCGGATCACCGCCATCGCCGCGACGCCCTTGCAGCTGCGCGACTGGGCGGCGGATGAGGGGCTGACCGACAAGATCGAGGCCTGGTTCGCCCGGCTGTCGATGCCGCGGCCGGACTTTGCCGGGCTGGCGATGGACCGGCCGCAGATCATGGGCGTGGTCAATGTGACGCCCGACAGCTTCTCCGATGGCGGCGATTTCCTGGACCCTGACAGGGCGATCCGACAGGCGCGGGCGCTGGCCGAAGCCGGTGCTTCGATCCTGGATATCGGCGGTGAGTCGACACGCCCCGGTTCGGCCGAGGTGGCGGCGGATGAGGAACAGGCCCGCGTGGTACCGGTGATCCGGGCGCTGGCAGGCTCAGGCGCCGCGATTTCCATCGACAGCCGGCGTGCCTCCGTCATGGCGGCGGCGCTGGACGCCGGGGCCGGTATCGTGAACGACGTCACCGCGCTGACTGGCGATACCGGCAGCCTCGAATTGGTGGCTTCGCGGCAGGCGCCGACCATCCTGATGCATATGCGCGGTACGCCGCAGACCATGCAGAACGATCCCGACTACCGGTTCGCGCCGCTGGATATCTACGACTATCTGGAAGCGCGGGTGGAGGCCTGCCTTGCCGCCGGCCTGCCGCTGTCACACATCGCCATCGATCCGGGCATCGGCTTCGGCAAGACGGTCCGGCACAATCTGGAGCTGCTGTCGCATCTGGCGCTGTTCCACGGCCTTGGCTGCCCGGTGCTGCTGGGCGTCTCGCGCAAGGGCTTCATCGGCAAGCTGTCGCGCGGGGAGGAGCCGAAGCGGCGTGTGCCGGGCTCGCTGGCAGCGGCGCTGGAAGGGGCACGGCAGGGTGTGCAGATGATCCGCGTTCATGATGTGGACGAGACACGACAGGCGCTGGCCATTGCCGGGGCCATAGCCGATTGAGCTGGCTTCTCCACCGCCTCCCTCATCCCGCCTGCAAATTGCCGCGTTCTCGGCTATTCTCTGGTGTTCATCACCCGCTTCGGATATACCGCGCGCCATGACGAGAAAACTGTTCGGCACCGACGGCATTCGCGGCACTGCCAATACCCATCCGATGACGCCGGAAATCGCGCTGAAGGTGGCGATGGCGGCCGGGCGTCAGTTCATCGGCCAGCGCAGCGGACACCGCCCGCTGGCGGTGATCGGCAAGGATACGCGGCTGTCGGGCTATATGCTGGAACCGGCGCTGACCGCCGGCTTCATTGCCATCGGCATGGATGTGGTGCTGGTCGGGCCGATGCCCACGCCGGCCGTTGCCATGCTGACACGCTCCTTCCGGGCGGATCTCGGCGTCGTCATCTCGGCCTCGCACAATCCCTTCGAGGATAACGGCATCAAGCTGTTCGGGCCGGACGGTTTCAAGCTGTCCGACGAGGTCGAGCTGGAGATCGAGCGGCGTATCGAGATCGGGCCGGAGATGTATCTGGCCGAACCCGCCAAGCTGGGCCGGGCGCGCCGGCTGGAGGATGCGGGCGGGCGCTATATCGAATTCGTGAAGAACACGTTCCCCCGGGGCAGCCGGCTGGACGGTTTGCGCATCGTCGTCGATTGCGCGCAGGGGGCCGCCTACAAAGTGGCGCCGCGCGTGCTGTTCGAGCTGGGCGCCGATGTCATCCCCATCGGGGTGGAGCCGAACGGCTTCAACATCAACGAGAAGTGCGGCGCCACCGCCCCGCAGGCGATGCGCGACGCGGTCCTGCAGCACAAGGCCGATCTCGGCATCGCGCTGGATGGCGATGCCGACCGGCTGATCGTCTGCGACGAGAAGGGCCAGATCATCGATGGCGACCAGGTGATGGCGCTTATCGCCTCCTTCTGGCATGCCAACGCCCTGCTGAAGGGCGGCGGGGTGGTTGCGACCGTCATGTCCAATCTGGGGCTGGAGCGTTATCTGGCGGGTCTGGGCCTCGCGCTGGTGCGGACCTCTGTCGGCGACCGCTATGTGGTGGAGCGGATGCGCGCAGAGGGCTACAACCTTGGCGGCGAGCAATCCGGACATATTGTCATGAGCGACTATGCGACGACCGGCGACGGTCTGATCGCGGCGTTGCAGGTGCTGGCGGTGCTGGTGGAATCGGCGCGGCCCCTGTCGGAGGTGGCGCGGGTGTTCACGCCGCTGCCGCAGGTGCTGAAGAATGTGCGCTATGGCACGGGCGCGCCGCTGGAGGAAAAGCCGGTGCGCGATGCCATCGCGGCGGGGGAGGCGGAACTGGCCGGGCAGGGGCGGCTGCTGATCCGCAAATCCGGTACGGAAAGCGTCATTCGGGTCATGGCGGAAGGGGAGGATGCGGCATTGATCAACCGGATCGTGGACGACATCGTCGCGGCCGTGCGGGAAACCGCCGGCCAGAAGGTCGCGGGGTAGGCCAATGCGCGGACGCGTGCTGATCGTGGCGGGCTCGGATTCGGGTGGCGGGGCCGGTATCCAGGCCGACATCAAGACGGTCACGGCCCTTAATGGCTATGCCATGACCGCGGTTACCGCGCTGACCGCGCAGAATACGCAAGGCGTGTTTGGCATCCATGAGGTGCCGGTCGATTTCATACGCCAGCAGATGCAGCTGGTGCTGCAGGATATCGGCGCCGATTGCATAAAGACCGGGATGCTGCACCGGCCGGCGGTGATCGAGGCGGTCTGCGCCGAACTGGACAGCCTGGCCAAGGATGTGCCGCTGGTGGTCGATCCGGTGATGGTCTCGCAGAGCGGGCACCGGCTGCTGGATCCGACGGCGATGGACGTGCTGAAGCGCGACCTGATCCTGCGCGCGACGGTGCTGACGCCCAACGTGCCGGAGGCGGAACTGCTGACCGGCATGACCATCCGCGATACCGACGACATGCACCATGCCGGCCAGATGCTGCTGACGCTGGGGCCGCAGGCCGTCCTCATGAAGGGCGGGCATATGCCGGGCGATACGGTGACCGACCTGCTGGTGACGCAGACCGGCACCCATGTGATGAGTGCAAGCCGGATCGATAACAACAGCAATCACGGAACCGGCTGCACTCTGGCCTCAGCGCTGGCCTGTGGCCTCGCCCAGGGGCTGGACATGCAGAAGGCGGTGGAACGCGCGCGTGCCTATCTGCGGGAGGCGCTGCGGACCGCACCGGGCTTCGGCAAGGGCAGCGGGCCGCTGAACCATGCGCATCCCTGTGGCAAGGGAACAGCAGACTTCTCTAAAATTCCGGATTAGGATTTTCCGGTGTTAAAAATCTCGATTTTTATCTTTTAGTAATTCTTCGAGTGTTAGAAAGGCGATGGAGTGTACATTCCATCGCTTTCTGTTTGCAGTCCGGCACAAGATGATCCTGGATACGCGCACATTGGTCCTGGTGGCCTTCGGAATGGCAATCACGGCCGCCGTGACCTTTGCCGCCTCCTGGCGATTCAACCGCGATATCCAGGCGCTGCGCTACTGGGTCTGGACCTATCTGCTGAACGCGCTGGGGTTGCTGCTGATCGTCCTGAACCCCACAGGCCAGATTTCCTGGCTGCTGCTGGGCAGCAATATGGCCTTCTGCACGGCGGCCCTGATGCTGTTGTGGGGATCGCGCAATTTCCTCGGTCGGCCGCGCCCCTCCATTTTATTCATGGCTGCGCCAGCGCTGGCGATTCTGGCGATGGCCTATTTCATCTTCGCCGATTTCGACTATCGCGCGCGGGTGCTGATCTCCGCCTTTTATCTCGGCCTGATGGCGATGGCCACGGCCTATGAGCATTTCCGGCCCGGTGCCGCGCGTGGCAGTGCGCCGGTGAAGGTGATGGGCGTGCTGCAGCTGATCCATGGCACCTCGCAATGGACCCGTTTTCTGGTCGTGGCCGTCTGGGGTGCCGGCGACAATCTGCTGGAAGTGAATGCCGTGCAGACGGCGGTGTTCTACGAGGCCTGTCTGATGATCGTCGCCGTGCCGATCGCCTGCCTGCTGATGGCGACCGAACGGCTGCACGAGAATCTGCGCCGCATGGCGATGAATGACGACCTGACCGGCCTGCTGAATCGCCGTGCCTTTATGGATGAGGCGCGCCGGCATTTCGCACGGTCGCTGCGGCAGGGATCACCGCTCTCGGTCCTGATGATCGATCTTGACCATTTCAAGAAGATCAACGACGCCAAGGGACATGATGCGGGCGATGCGGTGCTGGCCGCCTTCGCCGACGAGCTGCGGGCGGGGCTGCGCCGCAGCGACCTGCCCTGCCGCTATGGCGGGG
>NZ_AMRL01000046.1 GCF_000299935.1 Oceanibaculum indicum P24
CCGCAGCCGGTAGCGCGGCGTGACCGCCGCCAGCCCTTCCGAGCGGTCCATGATCTCGCGCTGGGCCTCGGTCAGCCAGGTGACATGCACGCGCACCCGCGTACCGGGCGAGGGGTGCAGCGTGGCCGGCAGCGCGCCATAGAGCGCGAACTGCGCCGAGAACACCACATCATAGCCGGTGAGCCAGACCGGCGTGACCGGCAGCTCGCCATCGGCACCCTGTCCGTCGCGGCCGAACTTGCGCAGCAACTGCGCCGGCGCGCGGTTGGAGCCATGCGCCAGCACCGGCAGCCGGCCGGCAAGATCGTAGCCATCGGGCAGCGGCAGGGCTTCGCCGGCGCGGAACAGATAGGCGCCATCCGGCGCCGCATAGGGATACTCGAAGGCGCGGGCGAGAAGCTCCGCCTCGTCAGCCGACGCAATACTCATGATTACCGCCTTTGGGGAAACCGCCCTACAGCCGCTCGATCCGGTAGCGCGCGTTGCAGTCATCCACCGTGGACCAGGCCTTTTCCTGCCAGGCCTTCTTGGCCTGCTCATAGGCGTCGAACGGGCCGTACCGTTCCTCCGCGCCGCCATTGGCCATCGCGGTGAAGCTGGTGTCGGTATAGATGCCGCCGACCACCCAGTAGGCGCGGCCATCCTCCTCGATGATGCGGAAGCGCATATGGGCGTCATCCACATTGGCCCAGGTGCGGTTGGCCCATTCCTTCTTCGCCAGGTCGTAATTGTCGAACGGGCCGAAGCGCTGCTCCTCGCCGCGCGCCAGCTCGTTGAAGGAGGTGTCCTTGTACTCGCCGCCGACCACCCAGTATTTCGCCATGGGAGAGTCTCCTGATTTTCGCCGGTCTCATATCGCCGAGAGAATGGCGCGGTTGTAACGAAATTGCCGCGCTGCGGCAAGGGAGGGCAGGGAAAAGGCCCGATGCACAAAGCACCGGGCCTCTCTTTCCCCAAGGCCGGCTTGATAGCCGCCCTTCTGCCTTTATGCGGCGCGGACGCCCTTCAGGAACTCCTCCACCGCCTTGCGCAGCTCCTCCGACTGGGAGGCGAGATTGTTCGCGGAGGCGGTAACCTGACCGGCCGCAGCACCCGTCTCGCCAGCCGCCTGGGTGACGCTGATGATGTTTGTCGTCACCTCCTGCGTACCTTTCGCCGCTTCCTGAACGTTGCGGGAGATTTCCGCCGTCGCGGCGCCCTGCTCCTCGACCGCCGAGGCAATCGTCGTTGCGATCTCGTTGATCTGCGCGATGGTTGCGCCGATCCCCTTGATGGCACTGACCGCGTCGGTCGTCTCCGCCTGAATGCTGCCTACCTGCTGGGAGATATCCTCGGTCGCCTTGGCCGTCTGACTGGCGAGGTTCTTCACTTCCGAGGCCACGACCGCGAAGCCCTTGCCCGCCTCACCGGCGCGCGCCGCCTCGATGGTGGCATTGAGTGCCAGCAGGTTGGTCTGCTCGGCAATCTCCTGGATCAGGCTGACCACTTCGCCGATCTTCTGCGCCGACCGTGCAAGCCCTTCGACCTGCTGGTTGGTGCGTTCCGCATCCTTGCGGGCTTCGCCGGCAATATTGGTCGATTGCGTGACCTGCCGATTGATTTCCTCAATCGAGCTGGAGAGTTCCTCGGCAGCCGACGCCACCGTCTGCACATTGGACGAGGCCTGCTCGGCGGCAGCGGCGACGACCGTTGACTGGCGGTTCGTCTCCTCAGCGGTCGCCGACATGGAGGTCGCCGTCGTGAGCATCTGCGAGGTTGCGGCACCGACCTGGGAGAGGACCTGCGCCACAGCCGTATCGAAGTTCTTCGTCAGCGTCTCGATCTTGCGCGCCCGTTCCTCACGTGCGGCACGCTCCTTTTCCTGCTCGGCGGCCAGCATCTCCGCCTTGATCATATTGTCCTTGAAGACCTGGACGGCTTCGGCCATTTCACCGACTTCGTCCTTGCGGCCCTGCGCCGGAATCTCGACCGTCTTGTCACCGCCGGCCAGCCGGCCCATCGCGGCCGTCATGGAGATGATCGGCGTGGAAATGCTGCGGCCGATGAGAAGCGCCGAGAGCACACCAGTAATCAGGGCCAGGACTGAGGCAGCGATGGCGACCATGACCGAACGCTCGATATCGGCGGAGGCACGCGGGCCGATCTCGTCCTGACGCGAGACACTGCTGATCTTCATCTTCTCGAGATCGCCGGCAACCGCCGGGCCGATCTTGTCTAGCTGGGTGGAGAGAATATTCTGAATCGCTGTGACATCCTTTGCGACAACGGCGAAATTGTCCTTCCACTCCGTCAGGTTCTTGTTCAGGTCAGCCAGCCGCGCCTTGTCCTCCTGTTCGGTCAGACTGGCGGTGAGGCTGTTCAGGGTCTCCTGGAAAGACACGATCTCGGAGTTGACGCGGTCGGAGTCAGCCGCCAGGGCGCTGCCAATGAACCGGTTCACATAGATGCGCGCCAGCAGAAGATGACGCTGCCCCGCCGCAGCGGTGACGATGGCGCCGTCCTTGTCTTGCGTCTGCAGGCTCTGGATCAGGTCGGTCAACGTCCTTTCCAAGGCAACGCCCCGCTTGTAGGTCTCTTCATTGTAGCGCGACATTTCCGCACTCAGCGGACGGATCTGCTGAAAGGCGGAAGCGTATTTCTCGATCTCGTCGTCAATTCTGGCGATTTCCGCCTTGCGTTCCGGCGCGACGAACAGGCTGGCTGCGTTGTCCGCCATTTCCTTCGCACGACCGGCCCGCTGCAAGACCGCCTCCGCACGCTCCTCGGAAGGCGCGCGCAGAAATAGCTGGACGCCGAGGCGGGCAGACAGGAGTTCGCCTTGCATTGTCGCCATGGCGTTGGTCTGGCGGGCGAGGCGGCGATAGTCGGCAAAATTGCCCTGTGCGCTGAGCAAACCGGCAACGGCGATGCCGCTGGCGACCAGCAGCAGCAGGAGGATGGCACCCGAACTCGCGGAGATTTTCCGGGACACTTTCATATTGTCCAGAACACGCATGGCCGTAACTTTCACAAAGAATGGGATGAGGGGCGGTATGGGGGTTCTCGCCTTGGCCGCCAGCGCAATTTAGAATTTGCGCATTAAGAGATGGTTAAAATTAATGACTTGGATCAATATAATTAACTATAATAATATCAAGTAATTATGGGCACCAATCTTCTTTCGTGGCTTTCAGGCGGCACCTGATAACGAGGCCCTTCAGCCTTCGCGGCTTAGCGGTCAAGGCAGGGCAGGCCGTGCTATCGCCTTCCAGCGCCAATAAGCCCCTTCACTGCCCCCTCGACCTCCTCTATGGCCCGGGCGAGCGCTTCCGGGTTGCCGCCAACCGTCCCGCCCCGTTCCATGCAGCCGCGCAGATAGGCGCCGATCTCGTCGCCCTGCAGGGTTCGCCCATCGGCCCAGAGCCGCGCCTCGACGGGTTCGAGCAGGATATCCATGCCGCAGCCGCGTGCGCTCTGAACCCGCCGCAGGAAGCGCGGCGGGGTCTGCAGGTCGAAGCCGTGATGCGCGCCCTCCAGCACCTCCAGCCGGACATCGCCGCCACGCGCCCGCAGCCAGTCCACATAGCGGCCGCAATGGACGCTGGGGGTATAATCGTCGGCACCGCCCAGCAGCATCAGGATGGGCGCCGTGCTGACCGGTTCCCCCATATAGGGGATGGAGCAGGAGGAATAGAGCGCGATATGGAGCGCGAACCGCGTATTGCGGCCGGCCATCACCGCCCGGCGGAACGGCTCCAGCGCGGTGTAGAGCGCCACCTGCCCGCCCTTCGAGAAACCGATGATGCCGATGCGGTCCGGGTCGATGCGCGGATGCGTCGCCAGCAGGCGCAGCGCCTGCAGCGCATCGGCAATGCTCGCCGCCAGCGGCAGCCGGCTCTGGTCCGTTCCGGTGGCGGTGATCCCGCGCGGACCGAAACTGTCCAGCATGAAGGTGGCGACGCCGAGCTGCCTCAGCCGCTCCGCCCAGGCCGGTTCACGGTCCGGCATGATGCCGCCGCTGCCGTGAGAGATCACCATTGCCGGGATACGGCCCGCCGCGGTGCTGTCGGCGTCGTCGGGGAGGAGCAGCGTTCCGCTTATCACCGCCTCGGGAGCGCCGCCCGCCAGCAACTGGTCCGGGCCGCTGGGTGTCAGCGACGGGAACCGGATAGCGCCGGTGCGTCCATCGGCCAGGTCCGATACGGCCTCGCCACGGATCGGCCCGGCGGCTACCAGCATGAAGATTGCGAGCAGGGCGGTGCACACCGCCTTCCAGCCTTCAAGACGCATCCGTCGGTTCCTCCATTTGATCAGGACACAGGGAAACGAGCCCCATCGCTTTTAACGGCGACGGAGGGCCGATCCGTCGCGGCAAGAGACGCACCATCGGCATCCCCAACCTTGACGGCACCCCCTGCCTGCCCCATCCATTATCCCGCACATTCAGCGGAGTGACCCATGCCCTATGCCAGCCTGCGCGACTTCATAGCCCGTCTGGAGCGGGAGGGCCGGCTGGTGCGCGTCACGGCACCGGTCTCCACCCATCTTGAGATGACGGAGATCCAGACCCGCCTGCTGGCCGAGAAGGGGCCGGCGGTGCTGTTCGAGAACCCGGTCGGGCCGGACGGGCAGCGCTACAAGATGCCGGTGCTGGTCAATCTGTTCGGCACGGTGGAGCGCGTCGCCTGGGGCATGGAGCGAGAGCCGCACCAGCTGCGCGACGTCGGCGAGACGCTGGCCTTCCTGCGCCAGCCGGAGCCGCCGGGCGGCTTCCGCGAGGCGGTGGAGATGCTGCCGCTGCTGAAGACCGTCATGGCAATGAAGCCGAAGAGTGTTGGCTACGCCCCCTGCCAGGAAGTGGTGCTGGAAGGCGACCAGATCGATTTGTCGCAGCTGCCGATCCAGGGCTGCTGGCCGGGCGAGCCGGCCCCCCTCATCACCTGGCCGCTGGTCGTCACCAAGGGGCCGTCGAAAAAGCGCGAGGATGATTTCAACCTCGGCATCTACCGCATGCAGGTCACAGGCAAAAACACCACGCTGATGCGCTGGCTGAAGCATCGCGGCGGGGCGCAGCACCATCAGCGCTGGAAGAACGCGAAGTCGGAGCCGCTGCCCGCCGCCGTGGTGCTGGGCGCCGATCCCGGCACCATCCTGGCCGCCGTCACGCCGGTGCCAGACACGCTGTCGGAATACCAGTTCGCCGGTCTGCTGCGCGGCAAGAAGGTGGAGCTGGTCGATTGCCGCACCGTGCCGCTGAAGGTGCCGGCGGAGGCGGAGATCGTCATCGAGGGCCATGTCTCGCTGGACCAGTATGGCGATGAAGGCCCCTATGGCGACCATACCGGCTATTACAATTCGGTGGAGCCCTTCCCGGTCTTCACCGTGTCCTGCATCACCATGCGGCGCGACCCGATCTACCTCTCCACCTTCACCGGGCGGCCACCGGACGAGCCCTCGGTACTGGGCGAGGCGCTGAACGAGGTGTTCATCCCGCTGTTCCGCCAGCAATTCCCCGAGATCGTGGATTTCTGGCTGCCGCCGGAGGGCTGTTCCTACCGCATCGCCGTGGTGTCGATGAAGAAGGCCTATCCCGGCCATGCCAAGCGGGTGATGCTGGGCGTGTGGTCCTATCTCCGGCAGTTCATGTACACGAAATGGGTCATCGTGGTGGATGACGATATCGATGCGCGCGACTGGAAGGATGTG
Source organism: Oceanibaculum indicum P24 (assembly GCF_000299935.1). Lineage (NCBI taxonomy): Bacteria > Pseudomonadati > Pseudomonadota > Alphaproteobacteria > Rhodospirillales > Oceanibaculaceae > Oceanibaculum > Oceanibaculum indicum. Next base: position 5,686 of record NZ_AMRL01000046.1, read on the forward strand.
ATGTGGGCCGTCTCCACCCGCATGGACCCGGCGCGCGACATCACGGTGATCGAGAGCACCCCCATCGACTATCTGGATTTCGCCAGCCCGGAAAGCGGGCTCGGCAGCAAGATCGGCCTGGATGCCACCAACAAATGGCCGCCCGAGACCAAACGCGAATGGGGCGAGAAGCTGTATATGGAGCGCGAGATCGTCGAGAAGGTTACCGCCCGCTGGGCCGAGCTTGGCCTGCCCGGCAGCGGCAAGCCGATCTGGAAGTGAGGCCTTGACCAACTTGACCAACTGAAACCGAGGGCCGATATTAGGTCTATGGGCAAGACGCTGAACATCTACGAGGCTAAGAGCCAGCTCTCTTCGCTGGTGGAGCGCGCGGCGGCGGGCGAGGAAATCGTCATCGCCAAGGCCGGGCATCCGCGCGCGCGTCTGATGCCGCTAGACAAGCCGGGCACCGCGCGGCCGCGCCGTCCGGCCGGGACGCTGCGCATCCGTCATATAGCCGAGGATTTCGACGCACCGTTGCCCGCCGATATGCAGGCCGCCTTTGAGGGGAAAGACGAGGAGCCCCTGTGAGGCTGCTGCTCGACACCCATGCCTATCTCTGGTGGGACCTGGGCGGCGAGCAGTTGCACCCCGCTGCCTTCGCGGCGATTGCCGACCCTGAGAATGACGTGCTGGTCAGCGCCGCCAGCGTCTGGGAGATCGCCGTGAAGCGTGGCCTCGGCAAGCTGGCCTTCGAGGGCAGCATCGCCGAGAATCTGCAGCAAAACGGCTTCGAGGTGCTGCCCATCCATGCCGATCATGCCGAGCGAGCGGGTACGCTGCCTACGCATCACTGCGACCCGTTCGACCGCATGCTTGTGGCGCAGACGGAACTCGACAAGCTGGTGCTGGTCACGCGCGATTCCCGGATGCAGCCTTACGGCATCCCTATCCTGAGCGCCTGAGGCCCCCATGACTGACATCCTGTTCCGTGACGCCACCCGCGCCGATGTGCCGGAAATCGTACGCATGCTGGCCGATGACGCACTCGGTGGACAGCGCGAGCGCTATGAAGATCCGCTGCCGCAGGCCTATTACGACGCCTTTGCGGCGCTGACCGCGCAGGCCGGCAACCGTATCGTACTGGCGGAGCTGGCAGGCCGGGTGGTCGGTTGCGCGCAGCTGCTGTTTCTGCCCGGCCTGTCGCTGATGGGCATGAAGCGCGCGCAGATCGAGGGGGTCCGGGTCGATTCCTCGACACGCGGCCACGGCATCGGCGAGAAGCTGGTACGCCACTGCATCGCGCTGGCGAAGCAGGAAGGCTGCGGAGTCATGCAGCTGACCACCGACAAGAGCCGCGCCGACGCCCACCGCTTCTACGAGCGGCTGGGTTTCGTCGGGAGCCATCTCGGCATGAAGCTGAAGCTCTGACGCTACGGCACAGGTTGCGGCATCGCGCCTGCCGGCCTATCTGTTGAGGGCGGTATTCACCTCCCGAAACTTCTCCCAGGACGCCATGCCCGACAGCCAGACCGATTCGCTCTCCCTGCTCGCCGACCTGATCGCCCAGGCGAAGAAGGCCGGGGCCGATGCCGCCGACGCCGTGCTGGCGGAAGGCGAGTCGCTGTCGCATGGCCAGCGCCTCGGCAAGCTGGAGAAGATCGAGCGCGCCGAGGGCAAGGATCTGGGCCTGCGCGTCTTCATCGGCCAGCGCTCCGCCACCGTCTCCTCGACCGACTTCAAGAAGGATGCACTGCACGAGGCGGTCGAGCGGGCCATCGCCATGGCGAAGCTGGCGCTGGAAGACAAATATGCCGGCATCGCCGGGGCGGACCAGCTGGCCAGGAGCTGGCCGGAGATCGACATGCTCGACCCTGCCGAGCCGACGCCGGAACAGCTGGCCGAGCGCGCCGGCGCCATTGAGGAAGCGGCGCTCGCCGTGTCCGGTGTGTCCAATTCGGAAGGGGCGGAGGCCAGCTGGGGCCGTTCGACCGTCACGCTGGTCACGTCAGCCGGTTTCGCCGGGCGCTATGCGCGTTCCAGCCAGGGCGTCAGCGTCTCGGTGATCGCCGCACGCGACGGCGAGATGGAGACCGATTACGACTATACCTCGGCCGTCTATGCCGGCGATCTGGAAGACCCCGCGCTGGTCGGCCGCCGCGCCGGCGAGCGCACGGTGCGCAAGCTGGGCCCACGAAAGGCCAAGACCGCGCAGGTGCCGGTGGTGTTCGAGCCGCGCATGGCACGCAGCCTGGTCGGCCATCTGCTGGGCGCGATCTCCGGCGCCTCGGTGGCGCGCGGCACCAGCTTCCTGAAGGACCGCATGGGCCAGCGCATCTTCGCGCCCGGCATCATGATCGTCGATGATCCGCACCGGCCGCGCGGCATGCGCTCCAAGCCGTTCGACGGCGAAGGGCTGGCCAATGGCAAGCGCAACCTGATCGAGGATGGTGTGCTGACCACCTGGCTGCTCGACCTCGCCAGCGCCCGTCAGCTTGGCCTCCAGTCAACCGGTCATGCGGCGCGCGGCACCGGCGGTCCGCCCTCGCCTAGCAGCAGCAACACGCATCTGGCCGCCGGAAACCTGTCGCCGGAAGAGCTGATCGCCGATATCGAGCAGGGCTTCTATGTCACCGAAATGATGGGCAGCGGCGCCAACATGGTCACCGGCGACTACAGCCGTGGCGCCGCCGGCTACTGGATCGAGAAGGGCCAGATCGCCTATCCGGTCAGCGAGGTCACCATCGCCGGCAATCTGAAGGACATGTTCGCGAAACTGACCCCGGCCAGCGACCTGGAATTCAAGGGCTCGACCGACGCCCCGACCGTGCGCATCGACGGCATGACCGTGGCGGGCAGCTGAGAAGGACTCTCCCCTTCCGTGGCGCGGGATTTTCTATTTACTCCCCCTCGCCATTTTCTCTACCCGTCACCCCCGGCCTTGTGCCGGTGGTCCAGGCTTCCGCTTACTGGATGTCTGTAGAGCAGGCTGAACCCTGGATTCCCGGGACAAGCCCGGGAATGATGGCTGTTAAAACGGCACCACTGAGCAACCCAGGGCAAAGGGTTGCCATTAAGGGATCACGTCGACAAAAACCGCCGTTCCTCGCCCGCCAGCACCAGACAGGTGAGGCGGCCGGTCATGAAGGCGCCGGTATCGATGCCGATGCGGTTCGGCCGTTCTTCCGGCGCCCAGGCAACCGTGTGGCCATGCACCACGACGGCACCGTGATCGGCCTCCGACGACAGGAACAGGTCGCGCACCCACAGCAGCGTCTCCGAAGTCTGTTCTACCAGCGGCACGCCGGGGCGGATACCAGCATGCACGAACAGATAGCCGCCCTCGCGATGGTGCAGGCGGAGATTTTCATAGAAGCGCCGGTGCGCCGCCGGCAGAGCCTCGGCGAACAGGCGGCTCATCCGCTGCCAGCCATCCGCCAGCCCCAGATAGCGTGACGGCTCGATGCCGTAGGAGCGCAGGGTGGCATCGCCGCCATTGCCGAGCCACAGCCGCGCCACGGCTTCCGGCTCTTCCAGAAAACGCAGCAGCAGTTCCTCGTGATTGCCCTTCAGCGTCACCAGCTCCGCACCCGGCAGCGGGTCTTCCAGCAGCATGTCCACGACATGGCGCGTCCAGTCGCCCCTATCCACATGGTCGCCCAGCGTAACCAGTACCTGCCGGCCCTCCGGCGCGCGCGCCGCGTCGGCACGGATCATCTCCAGCAGATCGGCCAGCAGGTCGGCCCGTCCGTGAATATCGCCGATGGCATAGACCCGCGTGTCCTCTGGAACCCTGGCCGCAACCCTGGCCGGCGCCGGAAGAGGGCTGCGGGCGGTCATGGCTCAGCCGGCGCCGGCGGGAAGCCGACGGGGCGGCTCGGCACGGTCAAGCCGCACATGGCCGGAGGCGAAGGGCACGCTGCCCGCCTCCCCGATCCGCTTCGGATCGGCCCGGTTCAGCACCATGCCGGACAGCGCCGCCCCAGCGCCGTTCAGACTGGCCAGCGCGGCCAGCACCGGGCCGCGCTTCTGGCCGGAGGCCACCACATGCACGATCTGGTCGGCATGGCGCGCCAGCAGCAGTGCGTCTGGGGCCGGCAGCACTGCGGAACTGTCGATCACCACCAGGTCGAAGCCGCTGGCCGCCGCCGCCATCAGATCGCGGGCCACCGGTCGCGCCAGCAGCGCGGAGGGGTCCTCCAGCCGGGTACCGGCGGGAATGACATAGAGACCATGGGCCAGGTGGAACTCCGTCACCTCGCCCAGCTCCGCAGCGCCGGCCAGATAGTCGGACAGGCCGCGCTCGTTCGGTACGCCCAGCACCTCATGCAGGCCGGGGTCGCGCAGATCGGCATCGATCAGCAGCACCCGCGCGCCGCCCTTTGCGGCCAGCACCGCCAGGCCCAGCGCGGTTGCGCTGCGGCCTTCACCCGTCAGGGAGGACGTCACCAGCACGCTGCGCCCGGTGGTGATGTTCCGGGCCTCGCCCGCCAGCGCCAGCGTGGTCCGCAGGCGGCGCAACGATTCGGCATAAGGGCTCTCCGCCTGTTCCAGCGCCAGCTCATGCGGCGCCCGGTCGGCAAGCTGCCGGTTGCGCAGCGCCGGCAGCGC
>NZ_AMRL01000047.1 GCF_000299935.1 Oceanibaculum indicum P24
GTCGCAGCAGCAGGGCGCCGTTGCCGCGTTGGGCGGTGGCCGGCCCTTCTCGCAGAGCGGCTTCGCGCTGGGCGGGGCGGCACTCGGCAGCACAGGCGACCGCAGCGTCAGCGCCGCCACGCCGACCACGCCGGGCATGCAGAATTTCCGCCAGCAGCTGGGCCTTAACCAGGCTGATCCCAATATCCGCACTACGATCAACCGCGAGCATACGCAGCTCGCTGACGCCGACCGGCGCCTGCTCGACGATCTGCTGTTCTGGAAGCAGGCGGAGGATCGCAGCGCCGTGGTGGTCGATCCGGCGGCCGAGCGCAAGCGGCTGCAGGAGAATGCCGCGCTGGGGGCCGCGCCGAACAAGGGCGAGGTGCCGACCATCGAGCGCAAGCGCCAGGGCGTCAGCCTGTTCTGATCCCCGCGCCGAAACCTGTTCAGACCCCCGGAAGCCTTGTTTCCGGGGGTTTTTATTTGTGTGGCGCGCGACACCCGCGAACAGGGCTTGCCCCCTTTTCTGATGACAGGCCGTATGCCATTGTCCCCGCGACAATTGCTTGCAAAGCATGCGTGCTATGCGGTAATGGCCGGTGTGACGCTGATTTGCGCCTGACGGTTGCGTTCCACTTTCCCTTCACGGGGTCTAATAGCGGACTCGCCTCGGCATCGAATCAGCCTATGCTTGAAGCAATAAGGGCGGCCGCGCGACGGTCGTCCAAGGTGAACGGGTCAAGGGTTTCCAGTCCGTGGGGGAGCGGGAAGCATGGAGTATTTCATTCAGCAGTTGATCAACGGGCTGACGCTCGGATCGATCTACGGGCTGATCGCCATCGGTTACACGATGGTCTATGGCATTATCGGCATGATCAATTTCGCGCATGGCGACGTCTTCATGATCGGCGCCTTCATCGCGCTGATCGCGCTGATCATCCTGGGCAGCATCGGGCTGACCTTCATTCCGCTGGCACTGCTGATCGTGCTGATCGTCTCGATGCTGCTGACTTCGGTCTATGGCTGGACGGTGGAGCGCGTGGCCTACCGGCCGCTGCGCGGTTCCTTCCGGCTGGCGCCGCTGATCTCGGCCATCGGCATGTCGATCTTCCTGCAGAATTACGTGCAGCTCTCCCAGGGTGCCCGGGTGAAGCCGATCCAGCCGGTGATCGATGGCGGCGTCACGCTGATGGAGAAGGACGGTTTCCTCGTCTCCTTCAGCTACATGCAGATGCTGATCATTGTCACCACGCTGGTGCTGATGACCGCCTTCTCGCTGCTGATCGCACGCACCGCACTGGGCCGCCAGCAGCGCGCCTGCGAGCAGGACCGCAAGATGGCCTCGCTGCTGGGCATCAATGTGGACCGCACCATCTCGCTGACCTTCGTGATGGGGGCGGCGCTGGCCTCGGTCGCCGGCATGATGTTCGTGCTCTATTACGGCGTGATCGACTTCTTCATCGGCTTCCTGGCCGGCATCAAGGCCTTCACCGCCGCCGTGCTTGGCGGCATCGGCTCGCTGCCGGGCGCCATGCTGGGCGGCCTGCTGATCGGCCTGATCGAGACCTTCTGGTCGGCCTATTTCAGCATCGAATACAAGGATGTGGCGGCTTTCTCCATCCTCGTGCTGGTGCTGATCTTCCTGCCGACCGGCCTGCTCGGCAAACCCGAAATCGAGAAGGTCTGAGCCATGGCAGCGCAGCATGTGCGGAGCGCCGAAGGGGCCATCGACCTTCCGGCCATCGTGAAGGATTGCCTCGCCGCGGCACTGGTGATCTTCGCCATGGCGGTGCCGATCATCGGCCTGCGGACCGCCGACAGTTCCGGCGGCCTGACCATCGATTACCGCTGGGCCGATGTCGGCTATGCCGTCCTCGCAGGCTTCTTCGGCCGGCTGGCGCTGAATATCTGGTGGGCCTATCGCGGGCGCAGCCGGCCAAAGCCCAAGGCGGAGGCGATTACCGGCGACAATTTCGGCGCCTTCATGAAGAAGGTCGGCCTCTATGGCGGGCCGGTGGCGATCCTCTTCGCCTTCGTCATGCCGGCGCTGCCGTTTGCCGACCGCTATATCCTCGACGTCTCCATCCTGGTGCTGACCTACATCATGCTGGGCTGGGGGCTGAACATCGTGGTCGGCCTCGCCGGCCTGCTCGACCTCGGCTATGTCGCCTTCTACGCGGTGGGGGCCTATTCCTACGCGCTGATCGCGTCCAGCTTCGGCTGGTCCTTCTGGGTCTGCCTGCCGCTGGCCGGCGTGTTCGCCTGCTTCTTCGGCGTGATCCTGGGCTTCCCGGTGTTGCGCCTGCGTGGCGACTATCTGGCCATCGTGACGCTGGGCTTCGGCGAGATCATCCGCGTCGTGCTGCTGAACTGGTACGAGTTCACCGGCGGCCCGGACGGCATTTCCGGCGTGCCGCGCCCCAGCTTCTTCGGGCTGGAATTCGCCCGTTTCGCGCCGGAGGGCGGGACGACCTTCCATGAATTCTTCGGGCTGGAATTCTCCTCCCTGCACCGGATCATCTTCCTCTACTACCTGATCCTCATTCTGGCGCTGATCACCAACTTCGTGACGTTGCGCTTGCGCAAGCTGCCGGTTGGGCGGGCCTGGGAAGCGCTGCGCGAGGACGAGATCGCCTGCCGGTCGCTGGGCATCAACCCGACCAACACCAAGCTGACGGCCTTCGCCATCGGCGCCATGTTCGGCGGCTTCGCCGGCTCCTTCTTCGCCACCCGCCAGGGCTTCATCAGCCCGGAGAGCTTCACCTTCATCGAATCGGCGGTGATCCTTGCCATCGTGGTGCTGGGCGGCATGGGCAGCCAGATCGGCGTGGTCATCGCTTCGGTCTTCCTGATCGGCGGCACCGAGGTGTTCCGCGAGCTGGAACAGTACCGCATGCTGGCCTTCGGCGGCGCCATGGTGCTGATCATGATCTGGAAGCCGCGCGGCCTGCTGGCGCACCGCGAGCCGACGCTGAAGCTGCCGCCGAGCCGAAAACCGGAGGCAAGGCCCCTGGCCGGCGCGGAAGGAGAGGCGGCATGATCGGCCTGTTCGACGATCCCCGCGTCGCCACCGATGCCGCCACGGCGGACACGCCGCTGCTGACGGTCGAGCATCTGACCATGCGCTTCGGCGGTCTGGTCGCCATCGACGATGTCTCGCTGGTGGCCCGCAAGGGCGAGATCACCGCGATCATCGGCCCGAACGGTGCCGGCAAGACGACGGTGTTCAACTGCCTGACCGGCTTCTACAAGCCGACCGTCGGCCGGCTGACGCTGAATTGCGAGGGCACGCTGTTCTATCTGGAGCGGATGGAGGATTTCCGCATCACGCACGAGGCGCGGGTTGCCCGCACCTTCCAGAATATCCGGCTGTTCCCGGCGATGAGTGTGCTGGAGAATCTGGTGGTCGCCCAGCACAACAAGCTGATGCGCGCCTCGGGCATGACTTTCGGCGGGCTGATCGGGCTGAAATCCTACCGCGATGCCGAGCGCGACGCGGTGGAGAAGGCGCGCTACTGGCTGGAGCGTATCAACCTCGCCGACCGGGCGGATTGGAATGCCGGTAACCTGCCCTATGGCGACCAGCGCCGGCTGGAGATTGCGCGCGCCATGTGCACTGATCCGGTCATGCTGTGCCTAGACGAGCCGGCCGCCGGCCTGAACCCGCGCGAATCGCTGGAGCTGAACACGCTGCTGCAATTCGTGCGCGACGAACATGGCGTCGGCGTGCTGCTGATCGAGCATGACATGAGCGTCGTCATGGGCATTTCCGATCATGTGATCGTGCTGGATTACGGCCGCAAGATCGCCGATGGCGACCCCGAAGCGGTGCGTAACGACCCCAAGGTCATCAAGGCCTATCTGGGCGAGGATGAGGAAGAGGAGCTGCCACCGGAGATCGCCGCCGATATCGAGAAGAAGACGGGAGAAGGGGCATGAGCGCGCCGCTGCTCGAAATCGCCGGGGTCGAGACCTTCTACGGCAATATCCAGGCGCTGCGCGGCGTCGATGTCAGTGTCGGCAAGGGCGAGATCGTCACGCTGATCGGCGCCAACGGTGCCGGCAAGTCCACCTTGCTGATGACGATCTGCGGCAGCCCGCAGGCGCGCACCGGGCGCATCGTCTATGACGGCGTCGATATCACGCGTGTGCCGACGCACGAGATCATCCGCATGGGCGTGGCGCAGTCGCCGGAAGGCCGCCGCATCTTCCCGCGCATGACGGTGATGGAAAACCTGCAGATGGGGGCGACGACCGCCGACCCGGCGCATTTCAGCCAGGATATCGAGAAGGTCTTCACCCTGTTCCCGCGCCTGAAGGAGCGGCGCGGCCAGCGCGGCGGCACGCTGTCGGGCGGCGAGCAGCAGATGCTGGCGATCGGCCGGGCGCTGATGAGCCGGCCCAATCTGCTGCTGCTGGACGAACCGTCGCTGGGCCTGGCCCCGCTGGTGGTGAAGCAGATCTTCGGGGCGATCCGCCAGATCAACGAGGAGGAGGGCATGACCATCCTGCTGGTCGAGCAGAACGCCTATCACGCGCTGCGCTTGGCCCATCGCGGCTATGTGCTGGTGACCGGCAACATCACCATGTCGGGCACCGGCGCGGAGCTGCTGGCAAGGCCGGAGGTGCGTGCGGCCTATCTCGAAGGCGGGCATTGAGGGCGATGGCGATGGAACAGCTTCTGGGCAACGACATCCCGACCTTCATCGGCGTCACCATTGTGCTGGCCGGCGGTGCCGCCATGCTGATGGGCAGTGCGCTGGCCCGCACATGGCGTCCGTTCTGGCAGGGCATCCTGTACAGTGCGCTGCTGGGGCTGGCGTCGCGCTTCATCAGCTTCGCGCTGTTCGGCGGTGAATTGCTGTCCTTCAGCGGTTATGTCGTCGATTCGGCGGTGCTGGCGCTGATGGCCTTTGCCGCCTACCGCGCGACCCTGGCCCGCCGCATGGCGGCCCAGTACCCCTGGTTGTACGAACGCGCCGGCCTGTTCGGCTGGCGTGCGCGTCGCGACGGGTAAGACGCCGCGGAAGCGGGCGTCGGGAATCCGTTGCCAGCTTTCGCAGCCGGTCCTACTGTGTGGTTAACGCCGTTTTACCGCGCGTGAGGGCAGGTCCCTTTCAACCGAGTAAATGAGCAGGGAGATCGAAATGAAGAAACTATCCACACTGGTTCTCGCGGCTGCCGCGCTGGTCCTGACCGGCCAGGTCGCGAAGGCCGACATCACCGTGGCGACCGCCGGTCCGATGACCGGCCAGTACGCCAGCTTCGGCGCCCAGATGAAGGCGGGTGCCGAGCAGGCGGTCGCCGATATCAACGCCGCCGGCGGCGTGCTCGGCCAGAAGCTGAAGCTGGTGATCGGCGACGATGCCTGCGATCCGAAGCAGGCGGTCGCGGTTGCCAACGACATGGTCCGCCAGGGCGTGAAGCTGATGGCCGGCCATTTCTGCTCCGGTTCCTCCATCCCGGCCTCCAAGGTCTATGAGGAGGAAGGCATCGTCATGATCTCGCCGGCTTCGACCAATCCGAAGCTGACCGAGGAAGGCGGCCCGAACGTGTTCCGCGTGTGCGGCCGTGACGACCAGCAGGGCGAGGTCGCGGGTGCGTTCCTGGCCAAGCAGTATGCCGGCAAGAAGATCGCCTTCGTGCATGACAAGACCGCCTACGGCAAGGGTCTCGCCGACGAGACGCTGAAGTCCTACAAGGCTGCCGGCGGCAAGGAAGTGATGTACGAGGCCTACACCGCGGGCGAGAAGGACTATTCCGCGCTGGTCTCCAAGCTGAAGCAGGCTGGCGTCGATGTGCTCTATGTCGGCGGCTACCACACCGAGGCGGGCCTGATCGTGCGCCAGATGCGCGAGCAGGGGATGAACACCGTGCTGGTCTCCGGCGACGCGCTGGTGACCGACGAGTACTGGTCGATCACCGGCCCGGCCGGCGAAGGCACGCTGATGACCTTCAGCCCGGACCCGCGCAAGAACGAGAAGGCCGCGCCGATCGTGAAGGCCTTCCGCGACAAGGGCGTCGAGCCGGAAGGCTATGTGCTCTACACCTATGCGGTGATGCAGATCTTCAAGCAGGCGGCCGAGAAGGCCGGTTCCGCCGACATTGGCAAGCTGCTGCCGGTGCTGCAGAGCGGCATGAAGTTCGACACCGTGCTGGGCGACCTGTCCTTCGACAAGAAGGGCGACGTCACCCTGCCGGGCTATGTCTTCTATGTCTGGAAGAACGGCAAGTACGACTATCTCTGACGTCTGACCGGCGTCAGCGTCAAGAGGGCCCGGCCGGTGACGGCCGGGCCCTTTTGTTAAGACTGGATTAATGGCCATCTGCAAGGATACGATTTTACCAAGCGCACCGCAGGAGAGGGTGCTGCATTCGGGGTGGGGGCATGTCGTTCAAGGAACGGTTCCGGGCATGGTGGGAGGGTTATGAGTACGTCCCGCATGTGCCGGCGGTGGATACTGGCGACAGCGCGGAGGCCGACGGCAATGACGCCGTCGAGAAGGTCGAGCAATGGTCAACCGACCGGTTTGGCCTTATCCAGGCTCTGTGGGGCGACGGGCTGATCTTCCCCGGCGGCAAGGAACATCTGCTGAAACTGGTCTCGCCCTTCGGCCTGAACCCGGCTTTCTCGGCCGCCGATTTCGGCGCCGGTCTGGGCGGCGGCGGCGAGATCGTCGCGGAAGAATACGGTGCCTGGGTCAATGGCTACGAATTCGACCCCGAGCGCGCGGCCTATGGCGAGGACCGGGCGGAACGGATGGGGCTGTCGCGCAAGGCGCCGGTCAGCTATCTGGAGCCCGACACCTTCACCATGCGTGACAGCGCCTATCACTGCGCCTATGCGGTTGGCGCCTTCTACTGGATCGAGAACAAGCCGCACCTCCTGCGTATGATCGAGAAGGGGCTGCATCCGGGCGGCCAGTTCACTTTCACCGACTATGTGCTGGCGTCCGACGATGCCAAAGAAAATCCGGCCGTGCAGGCGTGGATGGAGAATGAGGACCCGGTTCCCAAACCCTGGACCGCGAAGCATTACGAGGTCGAGCTGGTCAATCTCAACCTCGATGTGCGCATTTCCGAGGATATGAGCGAGCAGCACCAGAAGGCCATTCTGGAAGGCTGGGCGGCGCTGACCGCCGGGCTGAAGCCTGGCGGCCTCGCCCCTGATACCATGCAGTATCTGGTGGAGGAGGCGGAGCGCTGGGTACGCCGGGTGGCGGCGCTGCGCTCCGGCGGGCTGCGTTATCAGCGCCTCTACGTCACCAAGCCGACCGAATAAGGCTGTCCGCTGCCGTCAGATGCAGCGCCCGCCATCGATCTCCATCGCCAGGCCGGTCAGGAATTCCGAACTGTCCTCCGCCAGGAACAGCGCCGCATTGGCGATGTCCGCCGGCTGGCTGAACCGGCCCATCGGAATGACCGAGGTGAACTGCTTGCGCCGCTCCGGCGTGTCCTCGCCCATGAAATCGGCCAGCATGCCGGTCTCGCCGGCCACCGGGCACAGCGCGTGCACGCGAATCTTCTCCGCCGCCAGCTCGACCGCCATAGACTTGGTGATGGTGATCGCCGCCCCCTTCGAGCCATTGTACCAGGTCAGGCCCGGCCGAGGCCGCAGGCCCGCCGTCGAGGCGGTGTTGATGATGACGCCGCCCTTGCCCTGCTTGCGGAAGACCGGCACGACATGGCGCGCGGCAAGGTAGATCGCCTTCACATTCACCGCGAAGCAGCGGTCGAACTCGGCCTCCGTCACCTCCAGCATCGGCTTGTTCTTGTGGGTGAAACCGGCATTGTTGACCATGATGTCCAGCCGGCCATAGGTGGCGACCGCCTTCTCCACCATCGCCTTCACATCGCCATCGCTGGAGACGTCGGCCTTCACGAAGATCGCCGTGCCCTGGCCATGTGCCTTGTCGATCTCGGCGGCGACGCGCGTGCCGCCCGCCTCGTTCACGTCGTTCACGACGATCTTGGCACCCTCGCTGGCGTAGATCTTCGCGATGCCTTCGCCGAATCCCGACCCCGCGCCGGTGACGATGGCGACCTTGCCTTCAAGGCGCATGAAATCCTCCCTCTGTGTTTGGCCAGCAGGCTTGACCTGTGACATTTTGCCCGGCGTCTGCCGGTTTGTCCGCGCGAAGTCTAGCCCGGCCCGGCGCGTGCGGCCAGATGGCAGCGAATTGTGGCAGGGGTGTAGGTCAGTAGGGGGCGGTATGTAGGGGCGGTACCCAGATATCACACAATATCAAGCGGTTGCCGAAATATGCTCAGAATGTCATAGTGTCCCAACTGTGACGCTGGTGTGGCCGCTGGGGAGCGGGCCTCGTCGGCACGCCGCCCTTACGCGGTGTAGAGGGGGAGTGATGAAGAAAACGGCTTTGAAGCGTGGCCTTGCTGCCCTGGCGGTCCTGGCCACCGTGGCGGGCACGCCGGCGGTCAGCTTTGCCGCCTGCGCGACGCCGAAGGAAAGCGCGGCACTGGAAGCCCGCGTCCTGCTGAGCGAGCTGATGGTGGCGGCGCTCAGCTGCAACCAGCGGCCCAGCTATAATGCCGTCGTCACCCGCTATCAGGGCGAGATGGCCAGCACCGGCAAGGCGCTGAAGGGCTATTTCGCGCGGGTTCATGGCGCGCGCTCCGCGCAGGAGCTGAACGGCTTCGTGACGCGCATGGCGAACGAGGCCTCACAGCGCAGCCTGAGCGATTTTGCGACCTTCTGCAGCGCTGCCGAGGGCAAGTTCGCGGCGCTGATGGACGAACGCCAGCCGCATAATTTCGAGCGGTTTGCCGGCCTGCAGCCGGAAGCATCCAGCCACGGCGTCGAGGTCTGCCAGTACACGGCGGCCAATACGGCGTCTCGTACGCGCTGATCGATAGAACCGAATAAGACCAAAGCAAAGCCGGCATCCCGCGATGCCGGCTTTTTCGTTTGGGCGTTGGAGACGAAAAAACCCGGCTGGTTTCCCAGCCGGGTTTTGCGTTCTGCCTTGCCGTGCGGCTTAGCGGAAGATGATCTCCACGCGCCGGTTCTGCGGCTCGCGGACGCCGTCGGCGGTCGGAACCAGCGGATCGGTCTCGCCACGGGCCTCGGAGCTGATCTGGCCGGCGGTGACGCCATCGGCGGTCAGCGCGGTCTGGACCGAGCTGGCGCGGCGCTGCGACAGGGCCATGTTGTAGGCGGCCGGGCCGGAGCGGTCAGCATGGCCGATCAGGTGGATACGGCTGATGCCGCCCTTCTTGGCGTTGTCGGCGGCCAGCTTCACGATCTGGCGCGCATCCGGGGTCAGGTCCGACTTGTCGAAGTCGAAGAACACCAGATAGTTGCGCGGCACCGGCTGCGGGGCCGGGGCGGCGGCAGGCGCCGGGGCC
>NZ_AMRL01000048.1 GCF_000299935.1 Oceanibaculum indicum P24
CCCTGCCGCTATGGCGGGGAAGAGTTCTGCGTGCTGCTGCCCGATACCGGCATGGATGGCGCCGCAGCGCTGGCAGAGAATCTGCGCCGGCGCTTCGCGGCGGTCGAGGTTCCGTTCGATGGCGCAATGCTGAGTGCCACCATCAGCATCGGCGTGGCCGAGGCCCAGCCCGCCATGCACATGATCGAGGAAGCGATCTCGCAGGCTGACCGGGCGTTGTATGCCGCCAAGCGGGGCGGCCGCGACTGCGTGATCCGTTTCGAGGCCTCGGAGGATGGCGCTGCGCCGTCGCTCAGCTACCGAAGCCGCCCCGTGCCAGCCGCTCGCTCAGCCGCGTCCTGACCGCTGGCCATTCCTCGTCGAGGATGCTGAAATAGACCGAGTGGCGGATGCGCCCGTCCGGCATGATCATATGCTTGCGGAAGATACCTTCCTGCACCGCGCCCAGCCGGCCCAGCGCGGTCTGCGACTTCACGTTCAGCTGGTCGGTCTTGAACTCCACCCGCATGCAGCCCAGCACCTCGAAGGCGTGCTGCAGCATCAGCATCTTCGCCTCCGTATTCACATGGCTGCGCTGGAAGGCCGGGTCGATCCAGGTCCAGCCGATTTCCAGCCGCTTGTTCTTGCGGTCGATGGCGGCGAAGCGGCTGGAGCCGACGATGCGGCCGCTGGCCTTGTCCACCGTGGTGAAGGGCAGTGCCGTGCCCGCCGCCTGGCCATCCAGCGCTTCCTGCAGATAGGCGCGCATACCCTCGATCCCGGTGGCCGCGGTCGGCGAGTAGAGCCACAGCGCCGGCTCCCTGCCGGCCTCGGCGAGGCCCGGCAGATGCTCCATCGACAGCGGCATCAGCGTGACATGCTGGCCGGACAGGGTTACGGGCTTTACGTCCATAGGCGGGACTCCGGGTTTCGGTGGTGGAATCAGACGACGGCGAGATAGCGTGTGTCGGCGGCCTGCGGGATCAGCTCGCGCAGGATGTCCAGCCCCTGACGCACGGCATCCGCATTGGCCGGCGAGCCGAGGCAGATGCGCACCGCCTCCTCCTCATGGCGGCGGCCGACCGCGAACACATCGGTGGGAGCGATCAGCACGCCGCGCTGGCGGGCCTCGGCGACGAAGTCGGTGGCACGCCAGGGGGCGGGCAGCCTGACCCACAGATGATAGGCCTGCGGCGCGGCATCCCCGGCGAGCGGGCCGAGCACGGACCGCGCGATGGACTGGCGGCGCGCGGTTTCCTGCCGGCGGTTCTCTGCGATGGTGTCGGCGACACCGCTGTTGATCCAGTCGGCGGCGATCTCGCCCATCAGCGGCGGCACCATCCAGGTGGTGGCGCGCACCGCTGCCATGATCCGCGGGTGGAAGCGCCGGGGGGCGGACAGGCAGCCGATGCGCAGGCCAGGTGCCAGGCTCTTCGACAGGCTGGTCAGATACAGCACCTGCTCCGGCGCGCGGGTGGCGATGGGGGCGGGCGCATCCGGCGCCAGGAAGCCGTAGATATCATCCTCGACGATGGGCACGTTGTAGCGTTCGGCGATATGGGCCAGTGCCGCGCGCCGTCCCTCGCCCATGATCGTGCCGGTCGGGTTCTGTAGCGTCGGGATCAGGTACAGCGCCTTGGGCGACAGGGTGCGGCAGGCGACGTCGAAGGCCTCCGGCAGCACGCCCTCGCCATCCATCGCGAGGCCGCGCAGCTGCAGGCGCATCATCTCGGCGATGGCGCGGATGCCGGTCCAGGTCAGCGCCCCGCACAGCACCACATCGCCCGGTTCCGCGACGGCGGCGATGGCGGCGCTGATCGCATGCTGCCCGCCGCTGGTGAGCACCAGCCGTTCGGGCTCGACCGGGAAGCGATGCTGCCGGCCCAGCCACGCTGCCACCGCCTCGCGCACCCCCTGTGGCCCGTCGAAATCGCCATAGGGCAGCAGATGCCCCAAATCGTTGCGCCGGGCGAGCGCTTCCAGACTGTCGCGCAGCGCCGCCTCCGACAGCGGTTCGGCGGGCGGGTAATTCAGGCTCATATCGATGGTGCCGTCGCGCTGCGGCGGCGCGTGGTACAGCGCATCGGCGGGCGCGCGCTGGGCGATGAAGCTGCCGCGCCCCACCTCGCCGACCAGCAGCCCCAGCCGCTGCGCCTCGGCATAGGCGCGTGTCACCGTGCCGACCGTCACCCCCAGCAGATAGGCGAGGTCACGATGCGTCGGCAGCCGGTCGCCGGGCACCAGCCGGCCGGCCTCGATATCGCGGGCGATGGCCTCGGCAATGGCGCGGTAGCGCGGGCCGGGGATTGTCGCTATGTCGGGGTGCCACTTGCTCATAGCGTAACGGTACAAAGCACATGAAATCGCGACAATCGTAAAAATGTACCGGTGACAATTAAAGTAAGTATGCCCGCCTGTACCCCTCCGGACAGGGCGCTATAATCGCCCCCAATAAAGGAGGACCGCATGACCGAGGAACTGTTCCGCACCGATTCCTACCTGAAGGACTGCACCGCCATTGTGGTCTCGGCCGGGCCGGAGGGCATCGTGCTGGACCGCACCGTGTTCTATCCGATGGGCGGCGGCCAGCCGGGCGACAGCGGGGAATTGCGGCTGGCGGACGGGCGGACGATCCGCATTGCCGACACGCGCAAGGGCGAAACGGGAATCCTGCATATCCCTGAGGAGCCGGAGGCGGCATCCGCACTGGCCCCCGGCGATGCGGTGACGGCCGTGCTCGACTGGGAGCGCCGGCACCGCCACATGCGCATGCACACGGCGCTGCACCTGATGTGCGCCAGCGTGCCGGGTGACGTGACCGGCGGGCAGGTCGCTGCCGACAAGGGCCGGCTGGATTTCGACCTGCCGGAAGTCACCTTCACCAAGGAGGAGCTGGCGGACAGGCTGAACGCGCTGATCGCCGCCGACCATCCGGTCAGCGCCCGCTGGATCACCGATGCCGAGATGGCGGCCCAGCCGGACCTGGTGCGCACGCTCTCGGTGAAGCCGCCGATGGGGGCGGGTACCGTACGGCTGATCTCGGTGGCGGGCGACGCTGTCGATCTGCAGCCCTGCGGCGGCACCCATGTCGCGCGCACCGGGGAGATCGGACCGCTGACTGTCGCGAAGATCGAGAACAAGGGCAAGCAGAACCGCCGTATCACCATCGCCTTCGCGGAGTAGGGGGGGGCGCGGAGTAGGGGAGCTCTCACTCATTGTCATTGCCGGGCTTGACCCGGCAATCCAGGGGCCACGGCCCGAGACGTTACAGGCTAAGCACCGCCCCTGGACCCCCGGGTCAAGCCCGGGGGTAACACGAGAAGGAAGTCTCTCTTCCCATTTTCCCTCGTCTTTTCAGGGACAAGCACCGTGCCCTTGCGGTGCCATGGTAAGAAAACCGACCAAATCTGATAGAGTTGCCGCAAATGCAGCGCCGTCAAATGGCCCGGAGTCAGACAGTCATTTCTGGTTAGAAAGTCACTGTACAAGTAATTATCAGAACTTAGGTCAAGAAACTAACATATAAAGACCCACCATTCCAATGTGTATTCCGCTCAGCTTCGCCATGGTCGGCGATGAATGACCGGAAAGAAACCGTTCTTGACGAATTTCTTACTGACGGATATAAGAAGCCTGTCGAATGAATTCTGTCACAGCCGGATATATCACGGCTCATTGCCTGATTTGTTGCATATATGCAACGCAACTGCGCTTACCGCTATTTATCGTGGCCGGGCTGGCATTTGCCTCTTGGCGATGGGCGCGACAACGGGTAAAACCGGTGGGCGTTTGAACAAGCGCTGTAACTGCGTCCACCGCCTGGCGAGTTCAGGGATGTCGCCGGCAGCGGTGTTCTAACAGTAGGTTGGGCGGCGCGAGCCTGCTCGTAAGTTGGGGAAGCTAGGGGGCCAAGGGCGGATAACCGTCACGCCACCAGGGGAACCAGGGAAAACTAAGGGAGCTATTAGTAATGGCAACTATCACTGGTACGGACGCCAGCGATTTCCTCGTCGGCACTGCTGACGGCGATCTCGTCAACGGCGGGCTCGGCAATGACACCATCCGTGGCCTGGGCGGCAACGACACGCTGAACGGCGCCGAAGGCGACGACGATCTCGATGGCGGCGACGGCAATGACCACCTGATCGGTGGCGCCGGCGCGGACATCATGCAGGGCGGCATGAATTCCGACACGCTGGAAGGCGGCGCTGGCAATGATGTGCTGCGCGGCGGCAAGGGCTTTGACTCCCTGGTCGGCGGCGATGGCGACGACACCCTGTATTCCGGCCTTGGCCAGGACACCCTCACCGGCGGTTCCGGCGCGGACGTGTTCGTGGTGCGCGGTTCGGATCCGAACTTCCCGGGCGCCCTGAAGGCCCCGACCATCACCGACTTCGTTGCCGGTACCGACCGCGTCGCCGTTGAGGGCGCGACCGCTGCCGACATCACCACCGCCCTGGCGGCGCAGACCACTGTCGATGGTGGCGTCTCCTTCTCGATCGCTGGTGCGACCATTGTCGTGAAGGGCACCGGCCTGACCTCGCTGACCTCGGCCAACGTCGTCACGACCGACGCCATTGCTCAGACCCCGGTTGCCGGTCAGACCCTGACCCTGACCACCAGCACCGACGTGATCTCGGGCGGTGAGGGCAATGACACCATCATCGGTGACTTCGGCGCCACCACGGTGAACGCCGCTGACCAGATCGATGGCGGTGCGGGCACCGACACGCTGAAGCTCTTCGGCGCGGCGACGAATAACCTGCCGGCTGGTGCCAAGAACATCGAGGTGCTGAACTACGTCACCCCGGGCAACAACCACATCATCCGGACCACCGTCAGCGCCCCGAGCGGCATCAATCGCGTTCAGGTTGACCAGACCAACGCGACCGGCGGCAAGTCGATCACCACGACCGGCTATAACGGTGTGACCCTCGACCTCGCCACGCTGAACAATGGCGATGTCGGCGGCGCGCTGACCTGGGCGGCCAGCACCACCGACACGACGCTGAACCTGGAACTGTCGGGCTACAGCAATGCCGGTGCGCAGAACCTCAGCATCACCGGTGCTGCGGCGACCACGCTGAACGTCACCACCGATACCGCCGCCAGCAAGGTTGCCACGCTGACCGGCCCGGCCACGGCCACCACCGTGAACCTGGCGGTCGGCTCGGGCGCCAACCTGTCGGTCACCTCGCTGGCTGCCTCGGCTGCCAAGACGGTGAACATCTCGGGCGCCGGCAAGGCCACCATCTCCGGCTCCGACCT
Organism: Oceanibaculum indicum P24; assembly: GCF_000299935.1. Lineage (NCBI taxonomy): Bacteria > Pseudomonadati > Pseudomonadota > Alphaproteobacteria > Rhodospirillales > Oceanibaculaceae > Oceanibaculum > Oceanibaculum indicum. The sequence continues at coordinate 5,248 of NZ_AMRL01000048.1, forward strand.
GGCCGCGACCGTCACGGTCGATGCCTCGTCCAACACCGGCGGTGTTGCCTTCACCGGTGAGGCGACCACCACCCTGACCTTCAAGGGCGGTTCGGGTTCCGACTCCGTGACGGCGCTCATTGCTGACCTGACCACCGCCGACGCTCTGGACGGTGGCGCTGGCAGCGACGCTCTGGTGATCTCCGACGCGGTTACCCTGACCTCCAAGGGTGCGGCGGCCGGCGTGAACGATGCGGTGAACTTCGAGAGCCTGACTGTTACCACCGGTAACAACCAGGTCGATGTCGGGTTCATCACCAACGGCATCACCAACTTCAAGACCACCGGCAACGCCACGCTGACCGCGACCAACTCGCTGTCCACCACCAGCTACACCATCGACAACAGCGCGGGTAACACCGGCACCGTGTCGATCGGCAACAAGGTGGGCGAGCTGACCGCGAACCTGACCGTTGACTACGGTGCGGCGACCGCCGCGAAGACCGTCACCGACGTGACCTTCAGCGGTGCGACGAACCTGAACATCACCTCGACCGGTACCGGCACGGGTGGTTCCAACGTCATCACCACGCTGAACAACGGTGACAACTCGGTGTTCACCATCACCGGCACGAAGGCGCTGACCATCACCAACGCCATCGACGGTACGACCACCGGTTCGAAGATCGATGCCTCGGGCTTCAGCGGCAAGCTGACCATGACCGGTTCGGGCCAGGCTGACGTGTTCACCCTGGGTTCGGGCGGCAGCGTGATCGACGGCGGCGCGGGCAAGGACACCATCACCGGTGGTTCGGGTGCCGACCGCATCAACATCACGACCGCGACCTCGAACGACGACATCACCGGCGGCGCCGGTGCCGACACGATCGCCTTCTCGGGTGACAACACCACCCTGTATGCGCGTTCGACCGGCACCACCGACGTGGTGAACATCACCGACTTCGTCGCCGGTACCGACAAGATCGGCCTGGTGAACGCCACCGGCGCCTTCACCTCGGTGACCCTCGCCACCCAGACCATCGCCACGGCGGCGGATCTGACGGCGGTGTGGGCCGGCCTCACCTCGGTTGCGGCTTCGGCCTCGGGCGGCGCTGCCAGCGCGGTCCTGGTCACGGTCTCGGCCGGTGCGGCTGCGGGTACCTACCTGTACGTCAACGACAGCACGGCGGCGGTCAACAACGCCACCGACCTGCTGGTGGATATCACGGGTGTGACCGGCACGCTGGCCACCACCGACTTCGTCTTCGCCTAAGCTTCTGAAGGCGACAGGGCGGATCGACAGATCCGCCCGACGGAGCTAGTCTCTAGCCCCGCTCCCGAAAGGGGGCGGGGCTTTCTTTTGGGGAGGATGGATTTGAGCAGCTGGAGCGAAGGGTACGTCACGGAGGTTGGCTATACCCATGGCTATTACCGCGAGCTGGCGCCGGCCCTGCAGCGCTTCGCGCTGATCTCCGCCGGCTATGCGCCGCCGCGCCAGAAGAATTATCTGGAGCTGGGTTTCGGCCAGGGGCTGGCGGCCTGCATCCATGCTGCCGCGACGCCCTGCCGGGTCTGGGCGACGGACTTCAATCCGACCCAGGCCTTCAACGCGCAAGATCTGCTGGAAGCGGCGGGCCTCGACGATGCCGTGCTGCTGGATGACAGTTTCGCCGAGCTGCTGGCGCGCAAGGACCTGCCGGAATTCGACCATATCGGCGCGCATGGCATCTGGACCTGGGTATCGAACGACAACCGCCGGCTGATCGTGAACATCTTCGACCGGTTCCTCGGCATCGGCGGGGCGGCCTATCTCAGCTACAATACGCTGCCGGGCTGGGGGTCGGGCGTCCCGTTGCGGCATCTGATGTGCCTGCATGCCGAACTGTCGGGTGCGCCGGCGCAGGGCATCGCCCGCAAGGTGGAGGAGGCCATCGGCTTTGCCACCAAGCTTTCCGACATGAAGGCCGGCTATTTCACCCTGCACCCGGAGGTGGTCGAGCGGCTGAAAGGTATGGAAAAGCTGGAGCGCAACTACGTCGCCCACGAATATTTCAACCGCAACTGGGAGCCGATGCACTTCGCCGATTTCGCGGCCTGGCTGACCCCGGCGCGGCTCGATTATGCGGCTTCGGCCTATATCCTGGACCATGCGGAGGAGATCAACCTGTCCGCCGATGCGCAGGCGATGCTGCGCGAGACCGGCAACGAGATCCTGCGCGAGACGATGCGCGACTTCTTCGTGAACCGCTACTTCCGGCGCGACATCTTCCAGCGTGGCCGGCGGCGGCTGACGCCGGTGGAACAGAGCGAGATGCTCGACCGCACGCGCTTCGGCCTGCAGACCGTGCCGAAGAATGTGCCGATGCAGATCACCGGTCCGGTCGGCGATGTCGGGCTGCAGAAGCAGATATACATGCCGGTGATGGAGGCGATGGCCGCCGACAGCTTCCGGCTGAAGACGCTGGCCGAACTGCGCCGGATGCTGCCGCAATTCTCCGCCGCACAGGTGTGGCAGGCGGTGCGCATCCTGGTCGGCATGGGGCATGCCTTCCCCGGGCAGGATGTGGAAATCGCCGATCAGGTGCGGGCGCGCTGCCGCAAGCTGAACCGGGCATTGTGCGAGCGTGCCCAGCACAGTGCGGATTTCCTGTTCCTGGCCTCGCCGGAGGCTGGCACCGGCCTTATGGTGCAGCGTGTCGAGCAACTCTATCTCGCCGCGCGTGAGGATGGCCATAAGACGCCGGCCGACTGGGCGAAGGCCGTCTGGGCGAAGATCGAACGCCAGCCGTTCCGCATCCGCAAGGATGACCGCACGCTGGAAACGGCGGAGGAGAACATCGCCGAGCTGACGCGCCTTGGCATCGAGTTCGCGGAGCGGCGCCTGCCGATCCTGCAGGGCTTCGGCATTGCGTGAGTGCGGCTGCTGACAGGCTGGCCGAGGCGGTCGCCCGCCATCAGGGGGGCGATCTGCTCGGCGCTGTCGCGGCCTACAAGCAACTGCTCCGGAAGGACCCCGACGATGCGACCTGCCAGCACCTGCTGGGGGTGGCGCTGCTGCAATCCCGCCGGATAGACGAAGCGCTGGCGGAACTGCGCCGGGCGACCGAGCTGGCACCGGCGGAGCCTGCCTTCCTCAACAGTCTGGGGGCAGCCTGCCGGGCCGCCGGGCAGTTTGCCGCTGCCGCCGACTGCTACCGGCGAGCCCTGGCGCTCGACCCCGACTATGCCGGGGCGCACGCCAATCTCGGCAATGTGCTGCTGGATGCCGGCGATATCGCCGCTGCCCGTGCCAGCCTCCAGCGGGCGGTGGCGCTGGACGGTACACAGGCAGGCTGGCACTACTCGCTCGGACTCGCGGCCCAGCGGCTCGGCCAGACACGGGAAGCCGCCGGTCATTACCGGCAGGCGCTGGCGGCGCAACCCGATCATGTGCAGGCGCTGAACAATCTGGGCAATTTGCGATCCAGTGCCGGCAATCTGATGGCGGCGCTGGAGTGCTTCGAGAAGGCCCTGGCGCGGCAGCCGCATTTTGCCGCCGCGCAGGCCAACCGGGCCGGCACGCTGATGCGGATGGGCCGGCTGGAGGAGGCGGGCAGTGCCTATAAGGCGGCACTCGACCTGGCTCCTCAGGACCCCGGCATCAACCGCGCCTATTCGATCTTTCTGTGGCGTCGTGGTCGT
>NZ_AMRL01000049.1 GCF_000299935.1 Oceanibaculum indicum P24
GGCGGCGGTGCCGCCGATGCGCTGCCGGCACGGGGCGAGCTTGGCACAAGGGCGCGGCAGGCCATCGAGGCCGGTACGGTGACGCTACTGGCGCCGTTCCGGGCGACTGGCATCACCGCCGCGCCGCAGGACGGTCTGCTGGTTACAGGCAATGGACAGGAGGTCGCCGTGGACGAGATCGTGGTGGCGACCGGCTTCCGCCCGGACCTGTCCTTCCTGCGCGAGGTGCGCCTGGGCATCGATCCGGCGCTGGAATGCGCAACGGCGCTGGCGCCGCTGATCGACCCCAACATCCACAGCTGCGGCACGGTGCGGCCGCATGGCGCGGCGGAACTGGCGCATCCGGAACCGGGATTCTACATCGCTGGCATGAAGAGCTATGGCCGTGCGCCGACTTTCCTGCTGGCCACCGGGCACGAGCAGGTGCGCTCCATCGTTGCCGCGCTGGCCGGTGACAGGGAGGCGGCAGCGAAGGTCGAGCTGGAATTGCCGGAAACCGGCGTCTGCTCTGCACAACCGACAAATCGCAAGGACATCCGGATTGCCGATACTGCGGTAAAGTGCTGTGCTCCCGCCAAGGTCTAGACCAATTCTCCATCGCCGCAGGCTCATGACAGTATGACCGCCCCCGCCAAGCCGTCCCCGGCCGCCGGCCTCGATCGCCAGGGCTGGATCCTCGTCCTGACCCTGGCCAGCGCGCAGCTCGTTTCCTGGGGGTCGCTGTTCTACAGCTTCTCGCTGTTCGTCGTGCCGATGGAACAGGATCTCGGCTGGTCGCGGGCATCGATCAACGGGGCGCTGTCGATCGGTCTGCTGGTGTCGGGCCTGACCGCGCTGCCGGTCGGCATCGCCATCGACCGGGGGCGGGCGCGGCTGGTGATGACGATAGGCTCGCTGCTGGGGGCGGCGGTGCTGGCGATCTGGGCGGTAACGGACAGCATCTTCGTCTTCTATGCGATCTGGGCGCTGATGGGCATGGCGCTGGCCTCCACCCTCTATGAACCGGCCTTCGCGGTGCTGGCAGTGCGGCTGGGTACGCGCTACCGCTCCGGCATCACCGCGATGACGCTGATAGGCGGGCTGGCCAGCACGGCCTTCATCCCGCTGACCCAGCTGATGATCGAGCTGTGGGGCTGGCGCGAGGCGCTGGTCGGGCTGGCCTTATGGAACCTGCTGTTCTGCGCCACGATCCATCTGGTGGTGCTGCGCGACCCTGCCCGCAAGGCGGCCCGGCAACAGGATGTGCCCGAATCGGTGCCGGCGGCAAAACCGGCGGGCGCCGGCAAGGCGCTGATGCGTCAGCTGATGGCGCTGCCGCGCTTCTGGGCGCTGTTGATGGCCTTTATGTTGTACAGCGCGCTGATTGCCGCGCTGCTGTTCCACCTGGTGCCGATGATGATCGGGCGCGGTCTGCCGATGGCGGCGATCATCGGTGCCATGTCGGTGATCGGGCCGATGCAGGTGGCCGGCCGGATCGTGCTGATGAGCTTGGGCGGGCGCATGAGCTCGGCGGTGGCGGGGCGTGTGGTGTTCTCGCTGATGGTGCTGGCGATGGCGCTGCTCTGGCTGGTGCCGACGACGGCGGCGCTGGCGATAGGCTTCTGCGCGCTCTACGGCACCGCGAACGGTGTCATGACCATCGTGCGGGCAACCATCGTGCCGGAACTGCTGACCAGCGAGGCCTATGCCACGGTGAATGGCGCGATGTACATGCCGGCGACCGTGGCCAAGGCAATAGCGCCGTTCGTGGCGGCGCTGCTGTGGGAATGGTCCGGCGGCTACGATCTGGTGCTGATGGTGCTCGTGGTGCTGGCCGCGCTGTCGGCCGTCGCCTTCTGGCTGGCTGGAACCTCCGCGCGGGCGGCGGAGTAGCCTCTCAGCGCTCCTCGCGGACCAGCGTTTCCAGCCCTTCGGCGATCTGGATGCCGATGGCGTGGCCTTCGCCGCTCATCTTGTTGTGCAGCACGGCGCGTATCGCGTCGATATGGGCGCGGATAATTTCCAGCTGCGTGTCGCTGGCGGTCTCAAGCCCTTCGATGAAGCGGCACAGCGATCCGCCGATCCGGGTGATCAGCGGGTAGTTGAAGTTCGATCCCAGTCCGCGCAGGTCGTGCGCCAGATTATAGATGCGCTGGCCCTGTGCCTGGGCCTGGCTGGGGTCGCCCTTCATCGTCTGATAGGCGGCCTGCATCTCCTTCAGCGTGGGGTCGGCCTCCTTGGTGAGATCGATGGAGCCGGCCACCTTCTGCATCGCGGCCTCGGCCTTGGCGAGGGCAGTCGCGTTCAGGCTACGCGGATCGGTGATGTACTGCTTCAGCTTGTTCGCCGGGTGGATGATCTCGATGTTCTTCTTCGTCATCGGCCCTTGCCCTGCCGTCTGGGCCCGGCGGCGCCGGGCGGAGTGGAGAATGATCGGATTTTATATACCCTAATTTTCGTCGGCCCGCTTCTCCGGACCGTCGAACGGCATGTTTTTTCGTCGCCGGTCCGGTCCGAAATAGCGGCCGGTGCGGATGAAGGGCCGGCGATGGTTCACGATGGAGTTGATACGCGCCAGCAGCGCCTTCGCGGTGACCGGCTTGGCGATGAATTCGTCCACGCCGGCGTCGCGCGCCAGCTCCACCTTCGCACGCTCGGTATGGCCGGTCAGCATGATGACCGGAATGAAGGGATCGGGGCTGTCGGGGTTGCTGCGCAGATAGCGCGTGAAGTCGATGCCGTCCATCGGCTCCATGTTCCAGTCGGTGATCACAAGATGCACCTCGTTGTTGCGCATCTTGTCCAGCGCGTGCTCGCCATCGCGCGCCTCAATGAGATTGCGGATGCCGATTGCCTCCATGATGGCACGGACCAGCGAACGCATGTGCTGGTTGTCATCCACGATCATGACGTTGAGTTGATCGATCCTCGACATTAAATGGAGCCGTCCCCCGCCTGCGCCTCTTCATCCGGCGCATTTTTTCTGCTTTCTGTCCTGCCGTCCTGCGCTTGCGTCGTATCCCTAGCCGGCGTGCCTTGGCAAGTCCCGAGGAAAAACCCCACACCCATCGCTGTCCGCGGCGCTGGCCGCGATACCGTCCTTCTCGTTGGCCTGACTGCGCTCAGGCTTGCCTACTCTACAGAATTCTCTTGCATGGCGCATGGCATTTGTTAAGTCCAACAACGTCTTACCGGATGGTATCGGTGCGGGCGGCCACTGCGGGACAAGGCAATTATTTGCCGGAGTCGCGTTCATGCAGCGGTTCCGCGTGCGATGATCCACTACATCTGGTATAAACCAGCAACCTCACGTTATGGAATCCCAGGACAGGCAGTCATGGCCGGCCATTCGCAATTCAAGAACATCATGCACCGCAAGGGCGCGCAGGACGCAAAGCGCGCCAAGCTGTTCACCAAGATCGCCCGAGAGATCACCACGGCGGCGAAGATCAGCGACGATCCGTCGTCCAATCCGCGCCTGCGTGCGGCCATCGCGCTTGGCCGGGCGAACAACATGCCGAACGACAACATTAACCGCGCCATCAAGAAGGGCACGGGCGGCGAGGGCGACACCGATTATGTGGAGATGCGCTATGAGGGCTATGGCCCCGGCGGCGTCGCCGTCATCGTCGAGGCGCTGACCGACAACCGCAACCGCACTGCGGCCGAGGTCCGGGCCGCCTTCTCCAAGCATGGCGGGTCGCTGGGCGAGACCAATTCCGTGTCCTTCATGTTCGACCGGGTCGGCCAGCTGATCTATCCGGTGAAGGCCGCCGATGCCGATGCCATGTTCGAGGCGGCGCTGGAAGCCGGTGCCGAGAATGTGGAGACGAGCGAGGAGACCCACGAGGTCACCTGCTCGCAGGAGGATTTCGCCGCCGTGCGCGATGCGCTGGAGGAGAAGTTCGGCGCTGCCCAGCAGGCCGGCCTCGTCTGGCGGCCGCAGAACACGACGCCGGTCGATGAGGAGAAGGCGGCGTCGCTGCTGAAGCTGATCGACGTGCTGGAAGACAATGACGATGTGCAGAGCGTCGCGGCGAATTTCGAAATTTCCGACGACGTGATGGAAAAGCTGACGGCGGCCTGATTGGCGCCGGGTGGGAGCGGGCAATGCGGCTGATCGGCCTCGATCCGGGGCTGCGGAACACGGGCTGGGGCGTGATCGAGGCGGTGGGCACCCGCCTCATCCACGTTGCCAATGGCGTGGTGCGTTCCGATTCCGCCGCTGACATCGCCTCCCGCCTTTTGCAGCTGAACCGGGGCGTGGCCGACATTCTGGAGCGTTTCGCCCCGGACGAGGCGGCCATCGAGGAAACCTTCGTGAACAAGAACCCGGAATCCACGCTGAAGCTGGGCCTTGCGCGCGGTGCTGTCATCCTGGCGCCGGCCAGCCTCGGCATTCCGGTCACGGAATATGCGCCGAACCGGGTGAAGAAGGCGGTGGTCGGCGCCGGCCATGCCGCGAAGGAGCAGGTGCAGATGATGGTGCGCACGCTGCTGCCCGGCTCCAACGCCATCGGCCCGGATGCGGCGGATGCGCTGGCCGTTGCCATCTGCCATGCGCATTTCCGGCAGACCGGATCTGCCTATGAGAAGGCGCTTCTCATGGCGCAGGCGGCAGGCGCGCGATGATCGCCAGGTTGCGCGGGCTGCTGGACAGCGCCGGGACCGATCACGCGGTGATCGACGTGAATGGCGTCGGCTATCTGGTCTTCGCGGCCGGGCGTACGCTGGACCGGCTGCCGAAGCCGGGCGAGGCGGTGACGCTGCTGATCGACACCCATGTCGGCGAGGATCATATCCGGCTCTATGGCTTTCTCGACGCCACGGAGCGCGACTGGTTCCGCCTGCTGATGACGGTGCAGGGGGTCGGCGCGCGGGTGGCACTGGCCATCCTCTCCGCCCTGACGCCGGACCAGATCGCCCAGGCCATCGCGGTGAACGACCCGAAGATGCTGGTCCGCGCCGACGGGGTGGGGCCGAAGCTGGCCGCGCGCATCGTGAACGAGCTGAAGGACAAGACCGCGCATCTGTCGCTGGCGGCGCTGACCGGCGGTGCCAAGGCAGAGGCCGGCAAGGCGGCGAATGGCGCTCCAGCACCTGCCGGTGGGGTCGAGGGTGCTGCGGGCGATGCGGTGTCCGCGCTGGTCAATCTGGGCTATGGCCGGACAGAGGCGTTCGCCGCCGTGATGAAGGCCAGCCGGACCCTGGGTGAGGGGGCTGAACTGCAGGCGCTGATCCCGGCGGCGCTGAAGGAGCTGGCGGCATGATCGACAGCCCGGACCGCATCGTCTCGCCCGAGGCAGAGGGCGTGGAGACGCAGGACAACACGCTGCGTCCGCTGGTCCTCGACGATTTCGTCGGCCAGAAGCCGGTGCGCGAGAACCTCTCCATCTTCATCGAGGCGGCGCGCGGCCGTGGCGAGGCGCTGGACCATGTGCTGTTCGCCGGCCCGCCCGGCCTCGGCAAGACCACGCTGGCGCAGATCGTGGCGCGCGAGCTGGGGGTGAATTTCCGCGCGACCTCCGGCCCGGTGATCGCCAAGGCGGGCGACCTCGCGGCGCTGCTGACCAATCTGCAGCCGCGCGACGTGCTGTTCATCGACGAGATTCACCGCCTCAATCCTGCCGTGGAGGAAGTGCTCTATCCGGCGATGGAGGATTTCCAGCTCGACCTGATCATTGGCGAGGGGCCGGCGGCGCGCTCCATCCGCATCGACCTGCCGCCTTTCACGCTGGTCGCCGCGACCACGCGGTCGGGCCTCATCACCACGCCGCTGCGCGAGCGTTTCGGCATTCCGCTGCGCCTGACCTTCTATGAGCCGGCGGAGCTGCGCCGCATCGTCACGCGCGGCGCCGGCCTGCTGGGCATGACCCTGACCGAGGATGGGGCGGAGGAAATCTCCCGCCGCTCGCGCGGCACGCCGCGTGTCGCCAACCGGCTGCTGCGCCGGGTGCGCGACATCGCCTCGGTGGCCGGGCTGGAGGCGGTGGACGCCAAGGCCGCCGATGCCGCGCTCACCCGCCTCGGCGTCGATTCGCTGGGCCTCGATTCTCTGGACCGGCGCTATCTCTCCTCGCTAGCGGAGACCTATCTGGGCGGGCCGGTCGGGGTCGAGACCATGGCCGCCGCGCTGGGCGAGCAGCGCGACGTGCTGGAAGAGGTGATCGAGCCCTACCTGATGCAGCAGGGGCTGGTGCAGCGCACACCGCGCGGCCGCATGCTGGCGCCGCAGGGCTACCGCTATCTGGGGCTGCCGATGCCGCAGGACCGGGCGCGACAGCTCGACATGCTCGGCAACGATCTGGGCAGCGACACGGATGAGGGGCCGGATGTCTGATCCGGTTCCCAGCGCCGCCGCCTTCGTGGAGGGGCCGGACGGGCGGCGGCATCGCCTGCCCGTGCGCATCTATTACGAGGATACCGACGCCGGCGGCATCGTCTATCACGCCAATTACCTGCGCTATGCCGAGCGTGCGCGTAGCGAGATGCTGCGCGACATGGGCTTCGGCCAGGCGGAATTGCGCGACCAGCATGGCATCGCCTTCGCGGTTCGCGGTTGCACCATCGACTATGTTGCCCCGGCGCGGCTGGACGATCTGCTGTGGGTCGAGACCCGCGTGCTATCCGTCGGCGGCGCCACCATCGAGGCCGAGCAGCGCGTGGAACGTGACGGCGCGCTGCTCGTTCGCATGCATATCCGCCTTGCCTGTCTTGGTGCCGGGCTGCGTCCGGCCCGGTTGCCGACGGTATTGAGGGATGCGATGCAGGCCTTACTTCATCCAACTTCTGCCATCTTCGTCATGACACTGCTCGCCAGCTAGGAGAGTACGTTTAATGGAACCTACCGTTATCGATTCGGTCGCCCTCGCGGGGTCCGTGGCAGCACACGACATGTCGCCTCTCGGCCTGTTCATGCAGGCCGACTGGATCGTCAAGACCGTGATGCTGATGCTGGCGCTGGCGTCACTCTGGTGCTGGGCGATCATCTTCGACAAGGCGATGACCCTCCGCAAGCTGCGCCGGCATGCCGCGCAGTTCGAGGAGAGCTTCTGGTCCGGCGGATCGCTGGAAGATCTCTATGACCGCATCGGCAACCGCCCTTCGGACCCGATGGCCTCGATCTTTGCCGCCGCGATGCGCGAATGGCGCCGTTCCGCCGCCAAGGGGCTGACCGCCACCGGGCAGTTGCGCACCAGCCTGCGCAGCCGCATCGAGCAGGCGATGAACGTCACCATCGGCCGCGAGATGGAGCAGCTGGAAAAGCACATGCCGTTCCTCGCCTCGGTTGGTTCGACGGCGCCTTTCATCGGCCTGTTCGGCACGGTGTGGGGCATCATGAATTCCTTCAGTTCCATCGCGGTGTCGAAGAACACCAGCCTGGCGGTGGTCGCCCCCGGTATCGCCGAAGCGCTGTTCGCCACGGCATTGGGCCTGGTGGCTGCGATCCCGGCGGTGCTGGCCTACAACAAGCTCTCCAACGATCTCGCGAAATACGCCGCCCGTCTGGAAGCCTTCGGCGCCGAGTTCAGCTCCATCCTGTCGCGCCAGCTCGACGAAGGGGAGTAAGCGATGGGCGCCAAGCTGGGCAATGGCGGTGGGGGTGTCGGTCGACGCAATGGCCGCTACACGCCGATGAGCGAGATCAATGTGACGCCCTTCGTGGACGTCATGCTGGTGCTGCTGATCGTGTTCATGGTGACGGCGCCGCTGCTGACTGTCGGTGTGCCGGTTGATCTGCCGAAGACGCAGGCCTCGCAGCTGAGCGACCAGATCGAGCCGCTTGTGGTGACCGTGAATGCCGAGGGCCGGCTGTTCATCCAGGAGACCGAGACGGATGCCGGGCAACTTGTGCCGCGCCTGCAGGCGATCACGCAGAACAAGCCGGACACACGCATCTATGTGCGCGGCGACCAGGCGATCAATTACGGCCGGGTGATGGAAGTGATGGGGCTGATCAATTCGGCCGGCTTCACCAAGGTCGCGCTGATCGCCGAGATGCCGCAGGAAAGCCGGCGCTGACCGGTCAGCATGATGTGGCAAGCGTGGTGAATAGATGTACGGGCAAGTGTAGGGAAAATGCGTAAGGGTCTCGCCCTGTCAGCTGCATTCCACGGTGCGATCGTCCTGTTCGCCTGGTTCGGCCTGCCGAACCTGATGCGGCAAGACCGCGTCATCGACGAGCCTGTCGTGGTCGATGTCGTGACGCTGTCCCAGGTGGCCAATCCGCCGGCCCCGGCCCCGGCCCCGACGCCCGAGCCGCCGGTGAAGCCGGTCGCCCCGACACCCGTCGCACAGGCGCCCGCACCGACACCGGCACCACCGCCTCCGCCTCCGCCACCCCCG
>NZ_AMRL01000050.1 GCF_000299935.1 Oceanibaculum indicum P24
AGGATCGGGGAGTAGCTCACAATGCGTTGAATGCCCGCTCTGAACCACAAGCAGTCATCGCTAGAGCAGCGCCCTAATGGCAGTGCAGTAATGGGGCGAGCCCTGAACTTCAAACCGCGACTCTATCCCGCCGACAGGTTCACTCGGCAATGCTAGATAGGTAGGCTATAGGAGTGCGTCTATATAAGCGCAGTTCGCTTTTTCTATATAGAAATCGGCGCAGAGGAACCGCTGGGGAATGTCTGCCGTGAAATTAGATAGCGCGTATATATGGAGCAAGGCGATACCGCTCAGGCGCGCCTATTGGAAATACGCGCCTGCCAAAGAGCGAAATCGGTATGAAGAACTTTTAAAGGCAATTTCGATACCTGCTGCAATGGCGCGATTTAGTGAATTTTACCGCAAGCGCCAAGCATCACCGGCTCCACCAGTAGCGCCCGAGGCAAAGCCAGATTTGACGTTTCTTTCAGATATCTTCGGCCCTACCGATGAGTTCAGCGCGCTACAAAACAAGCTAAAATCTGCCTGCTTAGATTATATACGGCGCGGACATTTACGAGCATTTGGCTATTCAGCCCCCCGCCGCCCCGACGATACCCCCGTCGAGGTACCGAGCGACTTATGGGCGCATCCTATCTACTGGGACAAGGACACACTCTCCGGCGACGGGCTGGAGATCGTCGCGGTGCGGCTGATCCCGACACAATGGCTTTTACAAACGCAAGGCATATCGCCACAGAGCCCCGCGCGCCGTCAGGGGCGACCTAGCCGAGATAGCGACATTCTCAACGCCTGGAACGAACTCGTCGAGGAAGGAAAGATCGATTTCAGCGGCACGCGCGCCAATGCTTGCAAGTTGGTACGCGAACGTATTTTGAAGCTTTTCCCGGATCAAGGTGAGGCGGGTTTGGGCGATAAAGCCCTGTACCGAAAACTAAAGCCCCTTTGGGACAAGGCGACGGAATAGCCGGAGCCACCTTTCTCTTTTCTATAAATTTCCAAGCCATTTATAGACATTTTTAGAGAAATCGAATTGTCGGAACCTCTCTCTATCGCAAGCAACGATGGAGTGAGTTGAGATGAAACCAGCAGTTCAAAGCGACCCGGATTATCTGGATCGCCTGATTGGCGAACAGGAAGCGGCGGGCTTCATCGGCTACACGGTGCGCGCGCTTCAGAATTGGCGCGTGCGCGGCGGCGGGCCGAAGTTCGTGAAGGTATCCGCGCGGTCGATCCGTTACCGCCGGCGCGATCTGATCGCCTGGGCCGAATCGCATCTGGTGCAGAACACCTCGCAAGGGGCAGCGGCATGAAGTGCGAGATGTGCGGCCGGAACAAGTACCCCTGCATGATGCCTTACGCGCCGAAGACGGATGCGACCTGCATCGCGACCTTCGAACGGGAGATGCGACTCCCGCCAGGCGTGAAGCTTGCCGGCCTGGAGTTCGGCCCGGAAGGGCCAAGGCTCTATGTCGATGCCAGCAAGGCCGATGCCGAGACGCTGCGTAAGGCGGCGCAGGAAAAGCCCTAATCAGTTTTGGCCCTGCAGAGCTGGCCGCGCTGCAGGGTGTTTTGGGGCCGCAAGGCTCACAAAAGAAGGGCGCGGAGCAATCCGCGCCCTTCCCGCCCCGCCCCCGCCGCTCGCTCCGACTTGGCCGGTCCAGCTCACGCCCGCCGGCCCCAAAACGGAAAGCGGCCCCTGCGCGGAGCGCCTTGCCCGATACCGGAATACTCAACAGGGCGAATGCCCAGAGGGGGGGTTCCTGTAACACCCCCCTCTAGAAAGCCATATGAGAGGATTAGCGTAATGGAGATCATCTATCAGGGGTTCGACGGCCTTGACCTGTCCGTCAGCAGCAACATCCCGCACGAGCTCGCCACCCGGCTGGAACGCGCGCAGGAAGAGGCGCGGAGGACCAAGGAGCCGGCCTTGCTCGATCATCGCTGCGTGACGCTGAAGGTCGCGGAGACGGGCGCACGCGGCGGCTACGCCTTCCGCTGCGAGACCGACGGCGCGATCTGGTTCTTCAAGCGGCCGAACCCGAACGATCCGTGGGGCGTGCGTGTCTCGCTGCGCTCCCTGACGCTCGCCCTTTATGGGCTGGACGGCGCAAGGAAAATCCTGTTCGACACGCTGGAATCCCTCGGCATTCCGGTTGCGGCGCATGGGGTGTCCATCGGCCGGGTGGACTATGCCATCGACTTCCTGGCCCCCGGCTTCGTGCTGGAAGCCGACCACTTCGTCATGCATTCCCGGATGCGCCGGAAGGATCATTTCGAGGGCGTGCAGGGATATGGAACGTCTAACGGAAGGCAATCTCTCACCATCGGCACCATGCCGGGCAAGCAGATCATCGTCTATGACAAGCGCGCCGACGTGATCGCGAAGAACAAGCGCGAATGGTGGGAACTCTGGAATGCCGGCCGCCACGCGGCGGGCAAGCCGGAGCTGGACCGTCACGACCGCGACGGCGCGCAAATCTGGCGTGTCGAGCTGCGCGCCGGCAAGCACCACCTGAAAGAGGATTGGGGCATCCGCAGCTTCGTCGATCTGGACGCCAGGCTGGGCGACTTATACGGGCGGATGATGCAGTCGATCCGCTACACCGTCCCGCGCCCAGACACGCACCGCGACCGCTGGCCTGTCCATCCGCTCTGGCGCATGGCGACCGAGGCGATGACAGGCGATCTGTTCGAGATGGTCTCGCACGCTGACCCGGAGCGCGTGAAGCAGGTTGCCCGCGAGGCGCATGCCGACATGCTGGCGGCGCAGGATTTTGGCCTATCCGTCTCGCACGCGCACATGCTGGGCTATGGCGCGAACGACTTCCTCGACTATCTGGACCGGCGGCGCGACGAACTGACCGCCGCCGCCCGCGAAAACCCCGCCGCCCTGGAAGACCGCTTCGCCAAGGCGGAAAGGCGGTACGTGTTTATCTAGGTGGGCAGCACCTGAGGGAGTGTCTAACTTCTGATCGTATACGTGCCCCCTTCAACTGCTTTCAACAATAGCCCACCTTGAACGCTTGCTGCAGTATGGCGCTTGAAAACCTCATAGCAAACGCCTACTGCATCAGCTTGGCGGAAAACGCTATAATTGTCTTTCAAAGAAAAGAACAACTTAAATTTTTCAAAAAGCGTGGAGGGGCGCCCCGGATGACGATCGTTTCAGAATTCATTTCGCGGGTGCAAGCCATATACGCAACAGGCAATGCAACGGAGCATTCCTACCGGTCGGCCTTCGAACAGCTGTTCACCGGCCTGGGCGTCACGGCGCTGAACGAGCCAAAGCGGGTTGCATGTGGCGCCCCCGATTTCATCGTCTCGAATGGCGATATCGTCATCGGGCATCTGGAAGCCAAGGATCTGCACGTTCCCATCCAGGGCATGAAGGATAACAACAAGACGCAGCAGGAACGCTACCTGGCTGCACTTCCAAATCTGATCTATTCGAACGGTCTCGACTGGGATTTCTACAGAGACGGCGATCTGCTGGCTTCTGTCAGCATCGGCCATCTCGGAACGAAGGTGGCCCCCACGCCGGATCAATTTTCCAGGCTTGAAAACCTGCTGCGCAACTTCATCGCCCAGCGGCCGCAGACCATCACATCCCCCAAGGAACTGGCCGAGCGGATGGCCGGCAAGGCGAGCCTGATCAAGGATGTTCTGCGCAACACGCTGCGCGAGGATGAGGACTTTCAAAGCGAACTCGCCGGCCAGTATAAGGCGTTCAAGGAAAATCTGATTCACGACATAACGCCGGAGGATTTTGCCGACATCTATGCCGAGACCATTGCCTATGGCATGTTCGCGGCCCGGCTCCACGACACGTCGCTGGACACATTCACACGACAGGAAGCACTGGAGCTTCTACCCAAATCCAACCCTTTCCTGCGCGCTCTGTTCGGCTACATCGCCGGCCATGACCTAGACGACAGGATTGCCTGGATAATCGATGACCTGGCGCGTGTATTCCAGGCGTGTGACGTCGCCAGGATCATGCAGGGCTTCGGTAAGCTGACCGGCCAGAATGATCCCTTCCTGCATTTCTATGAAACCTTCCTGGCGGCCTACAACCCGGCCAAGCGCAAGGCGCGCGGCGTCTGGTACACGCCTGAGCCTGTGGTGAACTTCATTGTTCGCGCCGTGGATGAGGTGCTGCAAACCGAGTTCGGCCTACCGGACGGGCTGGCCGATACGTCAAAGGTAACAATCGACTGGGACACAGGCCAGACCGACAAGAAGGGCAAGCCAATCGCCATCAGGAAGGAGGTGCACCGCGTCCAGATACTCGATCCGGCAACCGGCACCGGTACCTTCCTGGCCGAAGTCATCAAACAGATCGCTCCCAAGGTGAAGGGCGTCGCTCCCGGCATGTGGTCTCAATATATCGAGACCGACCTGATTCCGCGCCTGCATGGCTTCGAGCTACTCATGGCCTCCTATGCCATGTGCCACATGAAGCTGGACATGATACTGACCGAGCTGGGCTACAAGCCCTCCGGCACCCCGCCACGCCTGTCGGTCTATCTTACCAACAGCCTAGAAGAGGGCGAACCGGCGAACATGACCTTGCCCTTCACGCAATGGCTCAGCCGCGAGGCCAAGGGCGCGAACACCATCAAGCGCGACATGCCCATTATGTGCGTGATCGGCAACCCGCCCTACTCGGGCATTTCACAGAACATGGGCGACTGGATTTCGGACCTTATTGACAACTATAAGTATATCAATGGAAAGCATTTTGGCGAGAGAAAGCACTGGTTGAATGATGATTATGTAAAATTCATTCGCCTCTCAGAGAAGCTTATTGAAAAGAATGGAGAAGGTATTCTTGGGTTTATAACAAATCATGGATACTTAACCAACCCTACATTTCGAGGCATGCGACATCATTTGCTGAAGACATTTGATGGAATTAGAATCATTAACCTGCACGGCAACGCCGCATACGAACTATTGAGTCAAAGTGGCCAAGTCGATAGAAATGTATTCGACATACGAGTAGGCGTTTGCATCATAATCGCTTGGAAGAAAACAAATTCAAAAGACTTTTCAAATGTCTCCTACGCTGACGTTATCGGCCCACGTGAATTTAAGAATTCCGTACTGCAAGATTCTAAATTTCAAAATTTTACGCCAATAACGATTACCCCAAAATCTGAGTACTATTTCTTTCGTGATTTTGACCACACCAAGGTTGAAGCATATTATCATGGAAATAGCCTTGAAGATATATTTATAAAATACAGCTCTGGATCAATATCCGCAAAAGACAGAATAAATTATTCATTCAGCAAAGAAGAGGCTCAGGAAAAAATTGTTTTCCTTATTAATTCTAGCGATTCAGACATAAGAAAGAAATTTGGTCTAAACAGCAAGGATGCAAGAGACTGGACAGTGCCTACAGCAAAATTGGATGCTAATAAGCACTTTGGCAAGACCGCTTTAACGCAAAATCTATACCGTCCCTTCGACACTCGTTGGACGCTCTATACCGGGCAATCCAGAGGTTTATATGCCAGCCCCCAAAGCGATATTGCTTCGCACATCAGAGGTGCAAACGCACCTGCCTTGATCGCGACAAAGGTAAATCGTGGTAGGAGCGCTGGCTACGTTCTCTGCACGTCATCGGTCTTCGATTTTCACATTTTTGATACAATTGGTGATAGCTCAAGCGCCTTCCCCCTTTACCTTTATCCCAACGAGCAAGAACTCGATCAAAGCCGCCGCGTAAATTTTGATCGAAAGTTTTTTGCGCGCATGCAAAAGCTCGCGAAACACGCTGAACGTGGAACGCCTGACGAGGTAGAAGTTTTTGATTACATCTACGGCGCCCTGCATTGTCCCGCCTATCGCGAGACCTACGCGGAGTTCCTAAAGATCGACTTCCCCCGTATCCCTTGGCCCACCAGCCCGGATGAGTTCTGGGATGTGTCGGCGAAAGGAAGCGTGTTACGGAAGCTCCATCTAATGGACCTTGTCGCCATCGGTCCAACCCCCTATCTTTTCCCTATCCCAGGAAATGGCGTAGTGGATAAGCCCCGCTTCGAGGAGGGGAAGGTCTGGATCAACGATACCCAGTATTTTGACAACGCACCTGAGGCCTCTTGGGGCTTCTACATCGGCGGCTATCAGCCTGCCCAGAAATGGCTGAAAGACCGTAAGGGTCGCAGCCTCTCCTTTGAAGACGTTAAACACTACCAGCGAATTCTGAAAATTCTGTCCGAGACGGATCGGATCATGAAGACTATCAACATGACGCTGGATGCAAACGTGTCAGAAGGGTGATTCAGACTCTTTATGCTCTCTTATTTCCTCCCGCCTGCTTCCATGGCGCTTCCACGGCCTGTGACACGCTCCGAGCTCCAGACATGACGAAGCCCGCAAGATGTTGATCTTGCGGGCTTAATGTTGGTTGCGGGGGCAGGAT
>NZ_AMRL01000051.1 GCF_000299935.1 Oceanibaculum indicum P24
CGGGCGACAGCGCCGACGCCGCCGCAAAAGCCCGTGAGGGCCGGCTGGGTGCTGCCGACATGACGGGCGGGGCGATCAGCGTCTCCAATCTCGGCATGTTCGGTGCGAAGGCGCTCACGCCGATCATCAGTCCGCCGCAATCCGCCATTCTGGGCATCGGTGCTGTGGAGCAGCTCTTCCGCCCGGACAGTCAGGGCAAGCCGGCGCTGCGTCAGGAAATGACGCTTACTTTGTCCTGCGATCACCGCGTCTATGACGGCGTGCTGGCGGCCCGGCTGCTGCAGGCCATCGCCGAGGCGCTGGAGGCGCCGCATTCGCTTCTTCGTACCGAAGATTGAGGCATTGACCATGGATTTCCTGCTTAACGAGCAGCAGAAGATGATCATCGAGACCGCCCGCAAGGTGGGCGGGGAATATGGTCTGGAATACTGGCGCGAGATTGACGCCAAGAAGCAGTTCCCCACTGAAATCTGGAAGGCGATCTGCGAGTCCGGTCTCGCCGCCGCAGCCCTGCCGGAGGAGCATGGCGGCAGCGGCCTCGGCATGCTGGAACTGGCGCTGATCGTCGAGACGCTGGCCGCGAGCGGCGCCGGCTCCACGGTCGGGCAGCTGTTCATGAACAACCCGATCTTCGGCGGCGTCGGCATCTCGCGTTTCGGTACCGAGCAGATGAAACGCGACTATCTGCCGAAGCTGGTCAGCGGCGAGATGCTGTTCTGCATGGCGCTGACGGAACCCGATGCCGGCTCCAACAGCCTGGAAATCCAGACCTTCGCCAGGCGGGAGGGCAATGGCTTCCGCATCAATGGCCGCAAGATCTGGATTACCGGCGTGCCGCAGGCCGACAAGGTGCTGGTGATCGCCCGCACCCAGAAGGCCGAGGATGTGAAGCGCCGCACCGACGGCATCACCATGTTCCTGCTCGACCGCGACCGAGAGGGGCTGACCCACACCCCCATCGAGAAGGTCGGCACCAACACGCTGACTTCCTCCATGGTGTTCCTCGACGATGTCTGGGCCGGGCCGGACGAGATCGTCGGTACCCTCGACATGGGCTGGCATGAGTTGCTGGACGTGCTGAACACGGAGCGCATCGTCACCACCGCCTGCCTGGTCGGCACGGCGCAACTGGCCATCGAGCTGGCGGTGAAATATGCCGGGGAGCGCAAGGTGTTCCGCGGCGCGCCCATTGGCTCCTACCAGGGCCTGCAGTTCCCGCTGGCCGAGGCTTATGCCCAGACCGAGACCGCGCGGCTGATGAACTACAAGGCGGCCAGCCTGTTCGACAGCGGCCTGCCCTATGGCAGCGAGGCGAATATCGCCAAGCTGATCGCCGGCCATGCCAGCGCCCAGGCGACAGACCGCGCCATGCAGACCATGGGCGGCATGGGCTATGCCAAGGAAAGCTATGTCGAGCGGCTGTGGCGCGACGCCAGGCTGTTCCGCATCGCGCCGATCTCGGAGGAGATGATCCTGAACTTCATCTCCATCCATAACCTCAAGATGCCCCGTTCCTACTGAGCACACGGCCATGGTCAATCTCAGCGCCTTCATCCGCTTTCATGCCACCCGCACGCCGGACAAGCTGGCGCTGATTTACCAGGACCAGCGCATCACCTATGCCGATCTGTGGGCGCGCATCCAGGCGCTGGCGGCGTGGATGGACGGGCAGGGCATCGGCGAGGGCGATGTGGTGGCGGTGTTCATGAAGAACTCGTCCTCCTTCATCGAGATTGCCTTCGCCACCTCCTATCTGGGCGGCGTCTTCCTGCCGGTGAATTTCCGGCTTGCGGCGGATGAGGTAGCCTATATCACCGGCAATGCCGAGGCGAAGCTGGTCTTCGCCGACAAGGAGTTCCAGCCGGTGGTGCGCGACCTGCCGCATACCGTGCTGCTGGATGCGGCAGCGCAAAAGGATATCCGCGCTCTGACCGGCGCGCCGGCCGCCATTCCGCCGCAGCGTCCGCGCCAGCCGGACGACCTGTTCCGGCTGATGTACACGTCGGGCACGACCGACCGTCCCAAGGGGGTGATGCACACCTACGACAATTACTATTGGAAGAATATGGAGCAGGCGATTTTCCTGGGGCTGACCCGGGAGGACCGCATCCTGACCGTGGGCCCGCTCTACCATGTCGGTGCCTTCGACCTGCCCGGAACGGCGGTGCTGTGGGTTGGCGGAACCATGTGCATCCTGCGCGATTTCGACCCGGCCGAGATGCTGGCGACCATCGAGCGCGAGAAGCTGACCTGCGCCTGGATGGCCCCGGTCATGCTGGGCCGCGCGCTGACGCTGGACGGGCGGCAGAAATATGATCTGACCTTCCTGCGCTGGACCATTGGCGGCGGCGAGAAGACGCCGGAAAGCCGCATCCGGGCCTTTACCGAGCTGTTCCCCAATGGCCGCTATATCGACGGCTATGGCCTGACCGAGACCTGCAGCGGCGACACGCTGATGGAAGCCGGCATGGAAATCGCCAAGATTGGTTCCACCGGCCGGCCGACAGCGCATTGCGAAATCCGCATCACCGATGATGATGGCCGGGAGGTTCCGGCCGGTACCCACGGCGAAATCTGCGTGCGCGGCCCGAAGGTCACCAAGGGTTACTGGAAAGACCCGGAGAAGACCGAGGCCAGCTTCTACCCCGAGGGCTGGTTCCGCAGCGGCGATGTCGGCTATGTCGATGCCGACGGCTTCCTCTACATCACGGATCGCAAGAAGGACATGATCCTGTCCGGCGGCGAGAACATCGCCTCGTCGGAGGTGGAGCGGGTGATCTACCAGATGCCGCAGGTCAGCGAGGTCGCCGTGATCGGCGTGCCGGACGAGCGCTGGGGCGAGAAGCCGGTCGCAATCATCGTGCCGAAGCCGGGCCAGACCCTGGCCTATGAGACGATGCGCGATCACTGCCGCCAGCATCTGGCCGGCTTCAAGGTGCCGAAGGAGCTGCATCTGCGCGAGGCACTGCCGCGCAACCCGTCCGGCAAGATATTGAAACGCGTGCTGCGCGATGAATTCCTGCCCGAAGATACCGACTAGGAGGAGGACACCATGACACTCTCCCGCACACTCGCCGATTTCGTTGTCTCCCTCGACCTTGCGACGCTGCCGCCGGAAGTGGTGGAGAAGGCGCGGGTCTGCCTTCTGAATGGCTACGGTATCGGCCTTGGTTGCCACAACACGCCCTATGCCCCGGTCGCGCGACAGGCGGCGCTGGCGATGGATGGCGAGCGGGCCGAGGGCGCCACCCTGCTGGGCGATGGCCGCAAGACCTCCATCGTCGGGGCGGCGCTGGCGAATTCCGCTTTGTTCCATGGCCGCGCGCAGGAGGATACCTGCGGGGCCGCCCATCTGGGCGCCATCATGATCCCGCTGCTGACGGCGATCATTGAGGCGCGCAACTACCCCGTCGCCCGGCTGCTGCCGGCGCTGATTGCCGGCTATGAGGTTGGCGGGCTTCTGGAAAAAACCTATGCCGGCAAGACCACGCCGGCCGGTCTGCGCGCCTCGCCGATCTATGGCACGCTGGCGGCGGCGGCAGCATCAGCCAAGCTGATGGGGCTGGATGCGGCGCAGACCCAGGCGGCCATCGGCAATGCGGCCAGCTTCGCCGGCGGCATATTGCAAAGCTTCGCTGATGGCACGGATGAATGGCGCTACCAGGTCGGCATGGCCGGGCGCAACGGCTTCGTTGCCGCCGAGCTGGCGCGCGCCGGCTCCGTCTCCGCGCCGCATGCCATCGAGGGCAAGGCCGGCTTCGTGCGCGCCTTCGCCCGTACCGAGTGCGATGTCGATGCGCTGGCGGCACGGCTGGGCAAGGATTGGGCGATCCTGCGCGTCACCTTCAAGCCCTTCCCGGTCTGCGCCTTCAACCAGACGCCGGTGACGGCGGCGCTGGAACTGAGGCAGGAGATCGCCGGTCGGGCGATCAAATCGGTCACGGTGACGATGAACCCCTACGAGACCGGCTATGCCGGCATGGATTCGGCAGGGCCATTCAATTCCATCTCCGGCACGCTGATGAGCATCCCGTTCTGCATCGCCGCCACGCTGGAGCGCGGCACGCCGACCATGCGGATGATGACGACCTATGACGATGCCACCGTGAACGCGCTGGTCGGGCGGGTCACGCTGGTCAGCGACGAGGCCGTGCCGACGCTGTGCTGCCGCATTTCGGTGACGCTGGAGGATGGCGCGATAATCGAACGGTACGAGAGCAAGACCACCGACGATTTCGCCTATGATCGGGCGACCGATTCGGCGCTGATCCGCCGGGTCGGGGCGGAGACGGATATCCCGTCCGCCGTGTATGATCGGCTGGAGGCTTTTGTCTGGGGGCTGCCGGATGGCGATATCGGCGAGGTGCTGCGCTGCTTTGCCGCGCTGCCCAGCCTGCGCAAGGCGGCCTGATGTATGCGCAAACGCTTGATCTTCGGCGCGTGGAATATATGGTCGCACGCCATCGCGTAAATGGCGGTGCAGCGGCTTTCAACGAGGGGTATGCGTGAGCGCGACCAAGGAAAAGGAACAGCAAACGGACAAGCCGCGACGCCGTTCGCGCGCCGAACGCAGCGAGGAGACTCGCCAGGCGCTGTTCCAGGCGGCGGCGGAGATGGTCGGCGAGTATGGCTATGCCGAGGCGTCGATTTCCCGCATCACGGCGCGGGCCAAGGTGGCGCAAGGTACCTTCTACAATTATTTCGACTCGCGGCAGGATCTGTTCGACCAGTTGCTGCCGGCGCTCGGCGAGAAGATGCTCGCCTATATTCGCAGCCGGATGGGCGAGGCGACCGGTCCGGAACGCGAGGAGCGGCGCATCCGCGCCTATTTCGACTTCCTGCGCGACTATCCGGAATTCTACCGCATCCTGTATGAGGCTGAGACGCTGGCGCCGAAGGCGCACCGCCAGCATATCGACGCGATCGCCGGCGGCTATGCCCGCGCGCTTTCGCGCAGCTGGGAACGCGGCGAGATGCCGGGCTACGAAAAGCGCGAACTGGAAGTGGTCGCCTTCATGCTGTTGGCAGCGCGCGGCTATCTGTCCATGCGCTACGGCTTTAGCGGGGATCGCCCCGGCGCAATGCCGGAATGGGTGATCGAGGCCTATATGAAGTTTGTCCGGCACGGGCTGTACGACGCGCAAGCGCCGGGCAGCAAACCGACGTGAATAGCTACGGTTATTGACCTGATGGTGCTGCCGAAGAAAGGCACTTGTGCCGTCATCTTCAAGGGGGACATGATGCGCCACGCGTCCTGTAGGCCGCGCTTAAAATTTATGATGCGATGTGGCCTGCTGCCGGTTTGATGGACACCGAGATAGGCCCGTTCATGCTATGCCGGCCTCTCGTTCGAAGTCGATGGGGCTTTTGCCCCAAAAGGTTGTTGAAAGGCTCCGGGTACTTCGTCTTCAGTTCGTCGAGTGTGGACATGGATGCTCCCTTCGTTCGCTGGCGTGACGCCATTTGACGTCATTAGGGTCTGTCCTGTTTAGATTGAAGCATAGCCACTGTTTCTGAGGTAGTTGGCGCATTCATGGGGCGGGAAGGCATCGAGGGGTTGGCCGATGCGTTGCCATGTGGCCTCGGCGGTTCGCTCGCCAGCCTTACGCAGGAGCAGTTTGAGCTTGGCAAAGACCTGTTCGATCGGGTTGAGATCAGGGCTGTAAGGCGGCAGGAACAGCAGCTTGGCCCCGGCGGCTCTTATGGCCTTGCGCACGGCCTGCCCTTGTGGCTGCCGAGGTTGTCCATGATGACGATGTCGCCCGGCGAGAGGGTCGGCACGAAGAACTGTTCGACGTAAGCGGTGAAGAGTTGGCCGTTGATCGGTCCGTCGAGTACGCAGGGCGCGTCGATCCGGTCATGGCGCAGCGCCGCCACGAAGGTCAGCGTCTTCCATTTGCCGAACGGGGCCTTGGCGACGAGCTTTTGGCCGCGCTTCGACCAGCCCGTCAAGGGGGGCATGTTGGTCTTTGCCCAGGTCTCGTCGATAAAGACGAGGCGCCTTGGATCAAGCCGCCCCTGATACTTCTTCCACTGCGCCCGCCGCCGCGCGATCTTCGGACGATCCTGCTCGCTAGTGGACAGGTTTTTTTTAAGCTGTAGCCCGCCTTGCGTAAGCGGTGTTTTGCGGC
>NZ_AMRL01000052.1:0-2500 GCF_000299935.1 Oceanibaculum indicum P24
CCTTCAGGTTATGAGCCTGACGAGCTACCGGGCTGCTCCACCCCGCGCCGGGTGTGGTGTTGGCTGGCACGGTTGAGTTTCGCGCCGGCTTGAAGCGTTGTGGGCTGTGGGCCGCTCCGGCGCTGCCTGTGTTCGGGTGCGGCGGTGCTGGGAAGCGGAGCGGGGACATGGTGTTGGGGGGAGGTTCTGCCGGGGGCGGAGGAGGCCCGCCCTGGCAAGAGGGCGGTTGCCTGTGTGCGGCTGCGGCCTGTATCGGCTGGCGTTCTAGTGTGAGCGTGCTTGGAAGATCTGGCAGCGACCTACTCTCCCGCGTCTTGAGACGAAGTACCATCGGCGCTAGGGGTTTTCACGGCCGAGTTCGGGATGGGATCGGGTGTTTGCCCCCTGCCATAACCACCAGATCGTCGAAGCACGCCCTGATCCCTGTCCGGGACCCGGAACGCTGACCTGTTTGGCCTGCAGCGGCTGTCGTTGTTTCGTGATGTCTCTTGTCTTGCCTGTACCGGCAGGGCGTCACCTGGCATGTGCCGGGCGTTGCCGCTGCGTGTGGTGGGCTGATCAAGCCGATCGAGCGATTAGTACCAGTCAGCTGAACGTGTTACCACGCTTACACCCCTGGCCTATCGACGTGATGGTCTATCACGGCTCTCAAGCGAGACCTGGTTTTGAGGGGGGTTTCCCGCTTAGATGCTTTCAGCGGTTATCCCGTCCGTACATAGCTACCCTGCGGTGCCGCTGGCGCGACAACAGGTACACCAGAGGTACGTCCATCCCGGTCCTCTCGTACTAGGGACAGATCCTCTCAAGTCTCGAACACCCACGGCAGATAGGGACCGAACTGTCTCACGACGTTCTAAACCCAGCTCACGTACCACTTTAATCGGCGAACAGCCGAACCCTTGGGACCTGCTCCAGCCCCAGGATGTGATGAGCCGACATCGAGGTGCCAAACAACCCCGTCGATATGGACTCTTGGGGGTTATCAGCCTGTTATCCCCGGCGTACCTTTTATCCGTTGAGCGATGGCCCATCCACGCGGGACCACCGGATCACTATGACCGACTTTCGTCTCTGTTCGGCATGTCTGCCTCACAGTCAGGCGGGCTTATGCCATTGCACTCGACAGCTGATGTCCGACCAGCCTGAGCCCACCATCGCGCGCCTCCGTTACTCTTTGGGAGGCGACCGCCCCAGTCAAACTACCCGCCATGCAGGGTCCCGGACCCGGATAACGGGCCGCGGTTAGATATCAGAAGACAGAAGGGCGGTATTTCAAGGGTGCCTCCACGCAAGCTAGCGCCTGCGCTTCAAAGGCTCCCGCCTATCCTACACATCCAACTCCTGATACCACTGCAAAGCTGTAGTAAAGGTGCACGGGGTCTTTCCGTCTGACCGCGGGAACTCCGCATCTTCACGGAGAGTTCAATTTCGCTGAGTTGATGTTGGAGACAGCGGGGAAGTCGTTACGCCATTCGTGCAGGTCGGAACTTACCCGACAAGGAATCTCGCTACCTTAGGACCGTTATAGTTACGGCCGCCGTTTACCGGGGCTTCAATTCGGAGCTTGCACCCCTCCTTTTAACCTTCCGGCACCGGGCAGGCGTCAGACCCTATACGTCGCCTTGCGGCTTCGCAGAGCCCTGTGTTTTTAGTAAACAGTCGCCACCCCCTGGTCTGTGCCACCACCTACTGGTTGCCCAATGGGAGGTCCCTCTTATCCCGAAGTTACGAGGGTAATTTGCCGAGTTCCTTCAACATCATTCTCTCAAGCGCCTTGGTATACTCTACCTGCCCACCTGTGTCGGTTTCGGGTACGGTCTATATGCCAGGGCTATTTCCTGGAAGTCCTACGCTGCACCCCCAATCCGATAAGGAGATACAACTATCGGCCTTCGTCACCTCTGGCAGGCTGGGGAATATTAACCCCATTCCCATCGACTACGGCTGTCGCCCTCGTCTTAGGAGCCGGCTCACCCTGCGCGGATTAACCTTGCGCAGGAACCCTTGGGCTTTCGGCGAGAGTGTTTCTCACACTCTTTGTCGCTACTCATGTCAGCATTCTCACTTCCGATACCTCCAGGAGGGGTCACCCCTCTCCCTTCGCAGGCCTACGGAACGCTCCGCTACCGATATCCAAAGGATATCCCACATCTTCGGTGCATGGCTTTAGCCCCGTTACATTTTCGGCGCAGGACGGCTTATCTAGACCAGTGAGCTATTACGCTTTCTTTAAAGGATGGCTGCTTCTAAGCCAACCTCCTGGCTGTCTTGGCCTTCCCACATCCTTTCCCACTTAGCCACGACTTGGGGACCTTAGATGGTGGTCTGGGTTGTTTCCCTCTTGACGACGGACGTTAGCACCCGCCGTCTGTCTGCCGTGCTGTACTCACCGGTATTCGGAGTTTGGTTAGGTTTGGTAAGGCTCGCGCCCCCCTAGCCCATCCAGTGCTCTACCCCCGGCGGTAATCGCTACGACGCGCTACCTAAATAGCTTTCGCGG
>NZ_AMRL01000053.1 GCF_000299935.1 Oceanibaculum indicum P24
GGTCTCGGCGATCCATTGCGCCACAGTGCCCTTGCGCCGTTCGAGCCTGTCGCCACGCGCCCAGCGTTTCAACAGCCGTCCCCGCTCGCCCGGACGCAGCAGGTCGAGATCGGCGACCGGCTGGCCGGCATCGGCGCATACCGCTTCCGTCAGCCGCTCGAAACGCTCCAGCAGGCGGGCGATGGCGGACGCCTCGAACCGCGCGGCATCATAGCCGGCGACCAGCCGCAGCCCGTCCGCCTCCTCATAAATCTCCAGCCCCAGCGGACCGTCCGGCTGCTGCCGCAACCCGCCGATTGGCGTCAGCGCAGCGCTTTCCGCTTCCGCCTGCCGGCCGAGGAAATTCTGGTAGGCGTAGCTGACGCGGTAGAGCGGCTGGCCATCGGCGCGGCCCTTCACCGCGCGCGCCACGGCGGCATGCGGGTAATCGGCATTGTCCAGCGCCGCCGTCAGCTGCGCCTGCACCTCGCGCAGCAAGTCGCCTGCCGGCCGGTTACCGTCAAACGTGGCCCGCACCGCGACCATGTTGGCGAAGAAGCCGATGGACCGGGCGAAGCGGGCCTCGGGGCGGCGCAGCACCGGCATGCCGATGACAAAATCCGCCTCGCCGGTGAGCCGGTGCAGCAGCAGGGCGAACACGCCGAGGAAGAAGGCCGATGGGGTGACGCCCAGCTTCACGGCCACGGCACGGGCGCGCGCCACCAGCGCTGTGGGCAGGGCCTTTTCCAGATGCGCCGGTTCGACCACGCCGCCGGAAAGCGCCGGTAC
Organism: Oceanibaculum indicum P24; assembly: GCF_000299935.1. Taxonomy (NCBI): domain Bacteria; kingdom Pseudomonadati; phylum Pseudomonadota; class Alphaproteobacteria; order Rhodospirillales; family Oceanibaculaceae; genus Oceanibaculum; species Oceanibaculum indicum. The sequence goes on from NZ_AMRL01000053.1 coordinate 769, forward strand.
TTTTTCTTCCGGCAAGGTCAGCGCCGGAAGGTCGCCTTCCAGCCGCGTACGCCAATAGGCAAGCTGCGCCTGCCCTTTCGGCGAGGCCATGAAACCCTGCTCCCAACCGACGAAATCGGCATAGTCCGCCGCGACCGGTTCAGCCTGCGCCTCGCCTGCCCTAAAGCGGTCATAGGCGTCGCGCAGCAGCCCGGCGAGAACTAGCGCCGACATGCCATCGAAGGCGATGTGATGGGCAACGATCAGCAGCAGCCCGTCGCCTGCCGGCCTGTCGGACCGGCGCAGCAGCGCGAAGCGGATCGGCGGCTCTTCATGCAGATCGAAGGGCAGCACGGCCCGGCGTTTCGCCTCGTCCAGCGGATCGACCCCAGCCGGCACGGCGACATCGCGCAGGATTGTGCTGATTGGCTGGCCGGCCAGACGCACATCCTCGTCCCCCTCGACAAGCCGCGCGGTCAGGATCGGGGAGCGCGCCAGCAGCCAGCGGCAGGCGCGCTCCAGCGCGGTGCGGTCGATGCCGGACAGATGAAAAGCCATCGGCACGTTGTAGGCGGCACTGTCCGGATAGAGCGCCTGCCAGACCCACAGCGCGCTCTGCCCCTCGCTGAGCGGCGACTGCCATTGCTCCGGTGGCAGGATATCTGCTGCTTCTACTGCCCGAACCGGCGCACCGCGCCGCTCCGCAACCCAGCCGGCCAGCGCGGCGGGTGTGCCCAGCCGTTCCAGATCGGCATGGCCGACCTCCACGCCGGTCGCCTCGCGCAGCGTATGGATCAGCCGCAGCGCGGCCATGGAATCGGCCCCCTGCGCGCGGAAATCCGCATCGGCGCTTATATCGGCGGCCGCCACGCCGAGTTCCGCCGCCAGCGTGGCCGTGACCAGACCGAGCACATCATCCGCAACGGAGACCGGCTGCGCTGCCGGCGACGCAACCATCGCCGCGCCGATCCAGTGCCTGTCCCGCGCGAAAGGATAACCGGGCAGCACCAGGGACGGCCCCTCGACCGGTTCGTCCGGCACCACCTCGCCAGCCATCTGGCCGGGCCGTGCGGTTTCCAGCCCCGCCAGCAGCTCGGCATGGCTGGACGCCACAATCTCCGCGCGGTGTTCCATCGCCTCCCGCCCGGTACGCAGCGTGTAGGACAGGCGGGCGAGCGAAATCTCCGGGTTGGCGCGCAGATGCGCCGCAAGATCGGCCAGCATTTGCGTCAGCTGCGCCGGTGTGCGGGCGGAGACCGGGAACAACCTTCGGCGCGGTACCTCCGCAGCGGGCATCTTCTGCACCAGCGCTTCCTCCAGCACCAGATGCACGTTGGAGCCGCCGGCCCCGAAAGAGCTGACCGTCGCCCGGCGCGGCTGCTCCACACCGTCGATCACCGGCGCCCGCCAGGGGGCCAGCGCCGCCTGCGGCACGAAGGGCGTGCCGGCGAAATCCGCCTTCGGATTCGGCGCGCCCGGCCGGATCGAGGGGGCGAGTTCGCGGTGCTGGAGTTGCAGCAGAACCTTGGTCAGCTGCGCCATGCCGGATGCCGCCTCGGCATGGCCCATATTGGCCTTCACCGAGCCGATGGCGCAAAACCCCACCTCCGGCGTGAAGGCGCGGAAGGCGCGGGTCAGCGCGCGCAGTTCGATGGCGTCACCGATGGCGGAGCCGTTGGCCGCCGCCTCGACATAGGAGATGTTGCGCGCATCCACCCCGGCGGCGCGCAGATTCTCCTCGATCAGCCGCGCCTGTGCCTCGGCGCCGGGCACCGCATAGCCGGCGGAATGGCCGGCATGATTCGCCGCACTCGCCTTCACGATGGCCAGCACCGCATCGCCATCGCGCAGCGCATCGGCCAGCGGCTTCAGCAGCACCGCCCCCACGCCTTCCGCCGGCAGATAGCCATCGCCATCGGCGAAGCTGCGGCTGCTTTCATGGCTGCCGATCAGCCCGGCACGGCTCAGCGCCAGGTACTTGTCCGGGATGATCGAGAGATTCACCCCGCCGGCGATGGCCAGCCGGCATTCGCCCAGCCGCAGGCTCTGGCAGGCCTGATGCACTGCCTGCAGCCCGGAGGAGCACATGCTGTCCACCGCGACGCTCGGGCCCTGAAGATCGAGGAAATAGGACAGCCGGTTGGCGATGCCGGCATAGGAGGCGAGGCTCAGCAGCGCCTTGCTGTCGGCATCCATCTCCAGCGCGCGGTATTGCTGGTACATGGCGCCAACGAACACGCCGACGCGCGACTCGTAGCCCCGCGCCAGCCGGTCGCGCGTGTGGCCGGCGCGCTCCAGCAGATGCCAGGCGGTTTGCAGGAACAGCCTTTCCTGGGGGTCGGCAAGCGCCGCCTCGCGCGGGGTATAGCCAAAGAAGCCGGCATCGAACCTGTCGATGTCGGTCAGGAACCCGCCCCATTTGCAATGGGACGTGCCGGGCCGGCCCTTTTCATGCGCATAGACCGCGGCATGATCCCAGCGATCATCCGGCACCTCGGTCACCAGATCGCGGCCTTCGCGCAGCGCCTGCCAGAATTCCTCCGGCGTATCGGCGCCGGGGTAGCGCCCGGCGACGGCAATGATGGCGATGTCCCCGGCGGCCGCTTGCGGCTGGGCGGAAGACTGCGCTTCGGGCTGCGGGTTGGATGCGGATTCGGCATCGCCAAAGGCAGCGCCGTGGCTGTCCGCCAGCGCCCCGGCCAGCGCGGAGAGCTTCGGATATTCCAGCAGCAGCGTGGCCGGCAGCGGCCCCAGCTTGCGCTCCATCGCCTCGACGATCTGCAGGGCCGACACAGAATCGACGCCATAGCGATCCAGCGTCGACTCCGGGTCCAGCCGTTCCGCCGGGATGTTCAGCGCGTCGCCGACATGGCGGGACACAAACGCCAGCGCCCGCTCCCGCAAAGGCGCGGAAGCGATGCGCGCCGATGGGGCGGCCCGTTCTGGCACCGGCTTCTCCCCGTCCGGCATCAGCGCCGCGCGCAGCCTTTGATGGTCGCCGTCCAGCACGAGGATCTGCTGCTCGTCCAACGCCAGCGCGGCATTCAGCGCAGCGAAGGCGGCCTCGCTTTCCAGTGGCCGCACGCCGACCGCGCGCTCCGCCGCCGCCACCGCCGTTTCCGCCATCTCCATGCCGCCGGCGCGCCAGTAGGGCCAGTCGAGGGACAGCGTTCGGCCCTGCCGCTCGCCACGGGCGGCCAGAAGGTTGCGATAAGCCGCGAAGCCATCGAGGAAAGCGTTGCCGGCGGCGTAATCCGCCTGCCCGGCATTGCCCAGCGCGCCGGCCGCCGAGGCGAACAGCAGCATAAAGCCGAGCGGACGGCCACCCAGCGCCGCATCGAGAGTGGCAAGCCCGGCGACCTTCGGCGCCAGCACGGCGCGCAGCTCCGCCGCCTCCTTGCGCACCAGCAGCTTGTCGCGGGTGATGCCGGCGGCATGGATGACACCGTCGATATGGCCGTGCGCAGCATAAATCTCGTCGGCCAGCGCCTTAACCGAAGTCGCATCCGTCATATCGGCCTGGCGATAGATCACCTCCGCCGGCAGGGCGGCCAGCGCCGCGCGGCGCGCCTCCGACAGCGGCGACCGCCCGGTCAGCCACAGCACCGGCTTGCGCCCCTCCGCCGCGATCTCGCGGCACAGCAGCAGGCCCAGCCCGCCGGCCCCGCCGGTCACCAGATAGACACCGCCCGGTTTCCAGACCGGCGCTGCCGGTTTTGCCGCGACCTCCCGCCAGTGCCGCACCTGCCTTCCCTGTGCGGTGTGGCGGATATCGGCATCGGCGCTGCCCTGCTCGGCCCGTGCCAGCGCGGCAAGGTCCGCCGCGGGATCGGCCACGGCGATGGTCTGGCAGCGCAGGCCCGGCCGTTCCTGCACGGCGCTGCGCAGCAGCCCGCCCAGCCCTTCCAGCAACGCCTCCTCACCATCGAGCGGCACGAGAAGCTGCACCAGCGGCTGCGCCGGACGCTCGCGGAACAGCGCCTGCAGCCGCGCCAGCATCTCTGCCGCATGATCGGCATAGCGATCCGCCAGCGTGGCACCCTTGCTGGCCAGTATTGCCGCCCAGTCAGGACCAAGCGCGGCAACGGCACGCTCCATCCGCTCCGGCGCGAAGCCGCACAGCAGCGTCACGATCCGGTCGGCTGCAAGATCGCCGCCCGCCGGCTGCGCCCGCCAGTCCGGTGCCAGCAGCAACGGCAGCGGTACAGCCGGCATGGATTCCGCAACCGTCCGTTCAGGAATCCCACCGGGCACCCAGTAACGATCCCGCGCGAAGGGATAGGCGGGCAGGCCGATGCGCCTTGCCGGCTTGCCGCCCCTGAGGCCGCGCCAATCGACGCGCCCGCCGGCAGCCCAGGCACGGGCCAGATCCTGCGGATCGGCAAACCCGGTCACCGCCGCACCGAAGCCCGCCGCGCGGCCGCGATACACGCCCGGCACATCGCCTTCGCCCGCCAGCACGCGGTCGAGCGCCGCCAGCAGCGCGGCGCGGCTGTCCGCGACCACCGCCAGCCTCTCCTCGAACGGCTCGCGGCCTTCC
>NZ_AMRL01000054.1 GCF_000299935.1 Oceanibaculum indicum P24
ATAGAGCTGACATTCCCAGCCCAGCCGAAGCCAGACCAGAAACGTCACTTCCAGGATACGACAGACAGCTAACCTCATACAGGCCGCCGCCCACGCATCCCTTCTCAGAATATTCACTTGTCAATGAGCGTTTGCTCAAGGTTTCCCCTGGGCTTTCGCCGCGTCCGCCGGGCCGTTTCGTTGGCCCCGCACCGTGGCGAGGCCGGGGTTATAGGCGGGTCGTTCCGGCCTGTCAAACGGTTTATTGCAGATTTTTTCCGATCCTTTCGTTGCGCCCGGAAAACCGCCCTTATAGAACAGGCTGAAGCCCGCGCGGCGACTGGCCTTTCACCGTCCTGGCCTCCTGTTCCCCTATAAAGGAGGGGTCGGGATGTGAGGCCGGAGAAGCCGTACCCTCGCCCTCACACCCCGCTGCACCTATCTTGGGGAAGCCTTTGTTTCATAAGGATAGCCCGTTGACTTCGCGTCCCGAAGCCCGCATCGTTGAGGCTGATTCCAAACAAGTGGTGGGGGATGCTGGTCAGCAGGGCCGGCGTCGCGACGGCAAGAGCGAAAGAGTGGGGGGCACGCATGCGCGCCTATGGCACGGCATGAGGGGGCGGATTCTAGCCATGGCCGGAATGGCCGCAGCGCTGGGGATCGGCTATTTCGCGCAGGATCTGGCGGCGCGCGACGCGCAGCAGCCGGTCACGCAGCGCCCGCAGATCGCCGCGACCGCGCCGTTCGACCAGGCGGGCAATCCGTCTGGCGTTCAATCTGTGAGCGCGTCCACCTCTATAGAACAGCCGCGCGACTGGAGCTGGCTCAGCCGCTGGTTCGGCGATAATGACGGTGCCAGCCGCCAGGCCGGTTTCTCCGAGCGCGATCTCGACCCCACCACCTATGCCCATCTCGCCGCGACCCGCCTGCCCGAGGGCGTGGTGCAGGCGATGCAGCGCGAGCCGACCGAACAGGTGGTGACGGTGAAGCGCGGCGACACGCTGATGAAGCTGCTGGTCGATGCCGGCATCGAGCGTGGCGAGGCACACCAGGCCATCGAAGGGCTGAGCAGCGTCTATGATCCGCGCCAGCTGCGCCCCGGCCAGGACATCACCCTGACCTTCCTGCCGCCGGCCAGCCTGAAGCTGCCACTGGAGATCGAGGTCGAGCGCAAGAGCGCACTACTGGGCCTTGCGCTGCAGCCCAGCGTCGAGCGCGAGGTGCAGGTGCGCCGCGACGGCAATGGCGGCTTCGCTGCCGAGCAGATCGAATTCCCGCTGCAGACGGTCACGGTGCTGCGCGGCGGGCGGATCAATTCCAGCCTGTACGAGACCGCCATCGAGGCCGGCATCCCGATCGCCGCGCTGTGGGAGATGGTGCGGGCCTTCAGCTTCGATGTCGATTTCCAGCGCGACATCCAGCCCGGCGACCGTTTCGACATTATGTTCGAGGAGCTGCGCAACGAAGCGGGCGACGTGGTGAACACCGGCGCCGTGCACTATGCCAGCATGACCCTGTCCGGCAAGACCATGCCGATCTTCCGCTTCGAGCCGCGGCCGGGCGAGTTCGACTTCTTCGATCCGCGCGGCGAATCGGTGCGCAAGGCGCTGCTGCGCACGCCGATCGACGGTGCCCGCCTGTCCTCGGGCTATGGCATGCGCAAGCACCCGATCCTGGGCTATGGCAAGATGCATCGCGGCATCGACTTCGCCGCCCCCACCGGCACGCCGATCATGGCGGCGGGCAGCGGTACGGTGGCCAAGGCGGAATGGTTCGGCGCCTATGGCCGCTATGTCCAGATCCGCCACAACAGCGAGTTCGCCACCGCCTATGCGCATATGAGCCGCATCGCGCCGGGCATCCGGGCCGGCGCGCGGGTCCAGCAGGGCCAGGTCATCGGCTATGTCGGCACCACCGGGCGCTCGACCGGCCCGCACCTGCATTACGAGGTGCTGAAGGGCAGCGGGCAGGTGAACCCGATGAGCGTGAAATTCCCGACCGGCGAGAAGCTGGAAGGCAAGGATTTTGCCCGCTTCCAGAAGGAGCGGCAGGGCATGGAACGGCAGATCGCCGAGCTGCGGCGCGAGATGCAGGTGGCGTCGCGCCCGGGCTCTTCATCGCGCTCGGCCAAGGCAGCCTGCCGCGAGGAACAGCCCGACATCTGCTGAGCACGACATAAACAATCAGAACCGACAGGCCAGGGAGGCCGGCATGTATCTACTCTATGGCGGCCCCGGAAACGCGAATCTTGCCCCGCACGCCGCCTTGCAGGAAGCCGGGCTGGCCGAAGGCAGCGACTACCGCTTCGTGAAGCTGGACCTGAAGGCGGGCGAGCACCGCAAGCCCGACTATCTGGCGCTGAACCCGCATGGCGTGGTGCCGGCGCTGGTGATCGAGAAGGATGGATCACGCCAGATCGTCTGCGAGGCGGCGGCGATCCTGATGCACATCGCCGACCTGTACCCGGCCTCGGGCCTTGCCCCCACGCCAGGCAGCGCCGAGCGCGCAGCCTATTATCAGTGGATCACCTACCTCACCAACACGGTGCAGGCGCGCTTCATGAATTTCTACCACGCCGACTATTTCATCGACGGCAGCGCCGGGCAGGCGGCGGTGAAGGCTAAGGCGGACACCGCGCTGAAGGAGCATTTCGCCCATATCGACGCAACTCTCGCCAAGCACGGCCCCTATCTGCTGGGCGATGCGTTCAGTGCTGCCGATCTGTTTCTGTTCATGCTGACGCGCTGGGGCCGCAACCTCTCCCGCCCGGCGCGCGACTTCCCGCAGGTGGGCAAGCATTTCGAGCGCGTGCTGGCGCGTCCGGCCGTGCGCCGCACGCTGGCCATCGAAGGCATCAGCTAGGGCTTCAGCGCCAGCCGTTCCAGTATGGCGGTGGCGTGGTCGCGCTCCTCCATATTGCCGACAATCCGGCGGATCAGCGCTTCGGCCTCGCACTGGAAAACCTCGCGGGCGATGCGGGCGATCATCGCGCGCCCGTCCATCGCCTCGAAGCGCCGGCCTTCGGCCCGCACATTCGTGAAGGCCACCGGCACACCATCCGGCGCCAGCGCCCCGGTGAGCGCCAGATAGGCAGGCGCGTCGGGCAGCTCGCCGGACAGGTCGCAGGCGACACAGCCGGGCAGTGGCAGCAGCCGGTA
>NZ_AMRL01000055.1 GCF_000299935.1 Oceanibaculum indicum P24
ACGACCACGACGCCACAGAAATATCGAATAGGCACGATTCAGCGGCGCATCGTCCGGGGCCGCCGCAAGCCCCTGCTGGAACACGGCAGCCGCCTCATCCTCCTGGCCGAGCTTGTCGAGCACCGCCGCCATGTTGCCATAGGCACCGACGAAAGCAGGCTTGAGCTCGACGGCCCGCTGCAGGCAGCGCAACGCCTCCGTCAGGCTGCCGGAATGCGACAGCACCACCCCGAGATTGCATTGCACCTCCGCGATATCCGGGCGCAGCTCCGCCGCCTTGCGCAGGAACGGGGTCGCTTCCGGGTGGCGGTCCAGCCGTTCCAGAACGACGCCGATATTGTTCAGCGTCTCGATATGCTGCGGCTGGATGTCGAGCACCCGCCGGTAGCCCTGCAGCGCCAGTTCCAGCTTGCCCTGCGCCTGCTGCATGGCGGCGACCTGATGCAGCGCATCGATATAGGCCGGCTGTATCGAGACAGCCGTCTCGAAACTTTCCAGCGCCTCCGTCAGCCGTCCCTGCGCCTTCAAATTATTGCCGAGATTATAGTGCGCAGCAGCATTGCCGGGATTGAGGCTGGTGGACTTGCGCATCCAGGATTCGGCTTCGGCCAGATTCCCCATATCCGCATGCAAGGCGCCAAAATTAGCCAGGGCGTTGGCATGCGACGGATTGAGGGCGACAGCCTCAGCCAGGCAGGTTCGGGCTTCATCGAGACGGCCAAGGCGTCGCAGTGATTCGCCCATATTGGCCAGAAACTCGACTTCCTGGGGCCGCTGCTTCACGGCCACGCCGATAAGCTGCACCGCGATGTCGAAACGCCCCACCTGATAGGCAAGCACCCCGAAAAGATGGTGGGCGTCGGCATTCTGTGCATCCAGGGAGAGAACCTGCTTGTATCCCTGCTCGGCTTCCGGTAGCCGCCCCGCCTGATGATGAGCGAGTGCCGCAGCAAGCAGCTTCTGGACCTCGGGATTGGCTGGCGCCGGTCCCTGTCCTTCCGCCGCTAAGATGAAGGCTTCGGCTTCCCCGCCATCGCGCCAGCGCTGCCACATCCGGTCATAGGCAGCCTCGACGGACCGGGCAAAGGCGGCTTCGTCCCTTAGTCGGCTGCGCTCCATCTCCTGACGCAGGTCCCGCCGGATTTCGGCCAGCCGGCCGAAATCGCTGGCCAGCGCCACCGCCTTCTCGACATAGTCCGCCGGAGTCGTGGCGATCCATTCCGGCCGCCCAAGCCCCGCCAGAATGGCCGATCCAAGCCGGCCGACCGACGGGCGGTCCTGCAGCGTGACGAAGGGCAGGCCCATATGAAGGCCTTCAAACAGCGTCGTTCCCGAATTATGCGGAAAACAGTCCAGCGCGATATCGATCTGGCGGTACACCGGCCAGGGCGGGCTGGTGTAACCTAGGTCAAGCCGTTCCGCCCCGACCCCCAGTGCGGTGAACTTGCCGATATAATGTTGCCGCAACTCCGGACAGACGAAGGTCTGGCTGTTCAGCACCAGCCGCGAATCCGGCACCCGGGACAGAATCTCGGCCCACAGCGCCACGACCTTGTCGTTGATCCGCACCGACCGCGAGAGTGAGCCGAAGGTTACATATCCATTGGCCAGCGCGGGAAGCTCCGCCGGCGCCTCCAGCCCCTCCGTCGGACGGTAGCTGAGGCAGACCGGCAGCCGTACCAGCTTTTCCGCGAACAGCGGATCGCTGCCCTCTGGTGTCAGCATCGGGTCCGACAGGAAATAATCGATGACCTTGATGCCTGTCGTATAGGCATAGCCCAACCAGGAGACCTGCACCGGGGCCGGCTTGCGCGCGAAGGCGAGCAGACGGTTCCCCCGTGTATGGCCGGCGAGATCGACCAGTATGTCGATGCCATCCTGCCGGATGCGCGCTGCCAGATCCTCGTCGCTCATGCCGACGCTGTTGCACCAATGGTCCACATAGGCACGAAACTGGCCGCTGATCTCGTCTTCCTTCGGCACCTCGGCATAGGCGAACAGTTCGACTTTTGACCGGTCATGCCGTGCCAGCAGCGGCTCGATGAAATGGCGCGCCGCATGCCGGCGGAAATCCGGCGACACATAGCCAACCCGCAGGCGCCGGCCCGGAGTCCGGTCATTGGCGTGCGTGCCCTGCGGCAGCAGGGGAGCCGCATAGTCACGATCCCAGGCGCGATAGGATTCGAAGATCGCTTCGGCTGAAAGGTCCGGATGATAATTCAGGCAGTAAAGCTTGTTGCTGGCATAGTCGAAATTGTCCGGCGCCACCTCCCTGGCCCGCTCGTAAAGAGCAAGTGCGGCAGCGAAATCGCACTCTTCCTTCACGACGATGCCCAGATTGTTCAGCGCCTCCTTGCTGTCCGGGTCCAGTTCCAGGGCACGCGTCAGCCTCTGGCGCGCCAGGGCGAGATGACCGTGATCGGCGTGCAGGGCGCCCAGCGAGACAAGAGCGAGGAGATTATCCGGCTCCAGCGTCAGGGCCTGCTCATAGGCGGCCCGCGCATCGGCATAGTTCCATGTGTCGGAGAGCGCATTGGCGAGATTGAGATGCGCCGCCGCAAGACCGGGCTCATAGGCAATCGCCATGCGGCAGGCCTTCACCGCGCGGTCCAGCTGCCCGGCATCGCGGTATCCATTGCCGAGGTTGGAGAGCGGCTCCGCGAATCTTGGCCACAGGGCAAGCGCGCGGTTGAAGCCGGCCATGGCGGCTTTCTCGTCGCCCAGCTTCTTCAGCACGATGCCGAGATTGCTGTGGAACTCGGCCTTTGACGGGTCCAGGATAATGGCCTGCTGGATCAGGATGCGCGCGGTTTCGTGATCGCTCCGCTGATGGTGGGCGACCCCCAGCAACTGCAAAGCCCTCGGTTCGCGCGGATCGAGGGCGAGCACCTGGCGATAAAGATTTTCCGCTTCCGCCAGCTTTCCCTGCTGGTGGGCGGCAAGCGCCTGCTCCATCAGGCTGGAAATTTGCGCCTTGCCGTCAGCCTGGCTGTCACTTTCCGCCTGCGGCGCCGTTTGGGTCTGCAGCGCGCCCGGCATGATGGCGGGCGGCACATCCGCTCCATCCCCCTGCACATCGAAGGGCTGGGGGAGCCTGTCCTGGCACCAGTTGTTCCACATGGTGCGGAGC
>NZ_AMRL01000056.1 GCF_000299935.1 Oceanibaculum indicum P24
GGGGCCAGAACACCGCTTACGACTTGGTTTCTGTGTACGAAAAAGAAGGTGTTACTGTTAAAGCCATTGCCAGCCACATTTCAAAACGCACTCAAGATCAAATAGAAGCCGATCTGATTGCAGGAACCCTTGACGGTATCATTTGTGTTGACATGTTTGGTGAGGGTTATGATTTTCCGAAATTCAAGATTGCTGCGCTACACGCTCCACACCGATCACTCGTTCCGACGCTGCAATTCATAGGCCGATTTGCAAGAACGAATGATGTAGCAACTGGCACTGCCACATTGGTCGCCGCAACCAGCCGACTAAAATCCGCATCGATCTCACTGTTTAAAGAAGGCATCGACATTTCTGAAATGATCGATGATGTTGCTCGTGAACAAATTGCGGAAGCTGAGGCGGACCGTGAAATTCTTGATATATTCAAGACGCGCCGACAAGCTGATTCAGATTATGACTCTGTTACACCGTTGCTGTTAGAACTTTATGCGCATGCGCAAATATTTGAATGCCATGCTGCACCAGATTTTTCCTTGTATAAAGAAACGATAGGGCGAGGTTTGAGAATCGCCAAACAATGGATGACCGACGATGGAGCGATCACGCTGTTGCTGACCGTTGACACGTCTCCCCCTAATTGGGCAACGTCAGACGTCTTAGTCAATATCCGACACGATGCTTTTTTGCTGGCATACAATCACGCGTCACAATTGTGTTTTATCGGATCGACGCGTAGGACGCCGAAGATTTATCTCGATCTGATCGATACCGTGTGTAAAGACAATCATCGGCCTATTAGCTTTGAAAGAACTCGGCAAGCCTTGCGCGGTTTAACTGCGCTCAAATTTTACAATTTGGGCCTGAAGAACACCGCCATTAATTCTCAAGCCGAATCTTATCGGACTATGACGGGGCCATCGGCAGATCGAGCGATCACTGCTGGTGATGCGCGCGCATACTCGCAGGGCCATTTTTTTGGGAGCGGACTGGGACAAGGCGATGATCGCGAAACTATCGGAGCCAGCAGTAGTTCGCGGATATGGAGCAATCAACGGCTAACGGTTGCCGAGTACATCGATTGGATTACCGAACTAAACAAGCGATTAAACGGTGATGGAGCCATTGCGCCATCTCAGCTTGATATAATTCAACACGCACGTACCCTTAAACAACTACCCGCGCTCATTATCGCAGCAGGCTGGCACAAGCAAGCCTATCGACTTAGCCCGAAAGTACGATATCGCGCTGCGGCGAGTGATCCGTGGGAGTTCGGGCGTTTAACCGACTTCGAGCTCAATACGTTTGTTGTCGATACTGACATGAAGGGAATGACCTTCAACGTGCAGGCTGACGCCATAGGCGTCGAAATACGTTTTAATATCCGCGGCGGCGCGCTTTTTACGCAAGTGAACGGCGGCACAATCGAAGTAATGGTGGCGCATGACGATTGGTCTGATATCGCGTCTTGGCTTTCTCTACACCCACCTGTATTTTATTCCTCTGATAAATCATCGTTTCAGGGTGTAAATTTGATTAGTCCAGCGGTTAATACAATTGTCCAACTGCGTGAAGATGACGCGACATCTATTGACTGGCAGAACTGCGCCATTCAGGTCGAATTCGACGTTGCAAGAGCAAACGGGCGCTTGACAGTACATCAGTCATTGGAGCGCTATATTCTCGCGATCCCCAACGTTCAAGTAGTCTTGTATGACCACCGTAGCGGTGAAGCCGCCGATTTTATCGCAATAATACAAGATGATAACGGGGATGTTAGGGTGCAACTTTATCACTGCAAAGGGGCTGGAGGCGCGCCATCTGGCGGCCGCGTCGATGATGTCTATGAGGTGGCAGGTCAGATGCTGAAGTCTGTGGCCTACTGTGATGCGTCGGTACTCTCTGGACATGCCGAACACCGCATCGATGCGGGTAAGAACAAGCATCCTTCGCGGTTCGTGCTGGGTGATCTTCCAACGCTAAAAAATTTGATCGATGGGGCGCCCGCTACCAGATTGCATTTCGAGATATACGGTGTTCAACCGGGTATCTCCCTTGCAGCCGTTAACGAGCACCTAGCTGACTTAATGGCATACGGGCTGGACTATGTTGGTCGCGGAGGTGCGGCAAGAGCCTCGTGGTTGACGAGTGCGTGACTGACTTCGGCAATTGCGAAATCTACTAGTTGCAGATTCTGAGAGCCATGAAGCTGCGATACGGTTTGCTGGCACGGTCGTGGGCTCGACGCTTCGACCGCGCCAATCAGGAAGCGCGATCAAACGGCGTAAACCGTTTGCCGAGATGAAACGCCGGGCACGTTTCGATGGCCTCGCGAGAGGCCACAGGCAGGGGGTTGCACAGGGGGCGGCACGCCCACTTGCCGAGGGACGCGTCAGCGGCCCGAGAAGATGGCGTGGTCTTACCACGCACATCTTGCGTCACGCAGAAACGCCCATGTCGAGGAGGAGCAGAACGGTTCAGATGGATCGGTTCATGCGGGGGCAGCAGGCCTCACGTCGACACTGGGCCGAACCATCGTCGCGCAATCGGTTTCCGGTGCATTACGGATTGATGCGGGCGATGCGGTTCCGGGTTTTGTCGTCGTAGCTGGTGAAAGCGCCGCCGATCAGGATTTTACCGTCCGGTTGCACGGCAATGGAGTAGACGGTGTTGTTCGCCCCGTTTCCGGGGTCGAAGGACGTATCGAGGCTACCGTTGGCGTTGAGACGTGCGAAACGCATTCGGGCCATTTCGTCGTATCTGCTGAAGCTGCCGCCGAAGAGGATTTTACCGTCCGGTTGCAGCATTATGGTTTGTACGGTGCTGTTCGCCCCGCTGCCGGGATCGAAAGAGGTGTCGAGGCTGCCGTTAGCGTTGAGACGGGCGATGCGGTTCCGCGCTGTGCCGTCGTAGCTGGTGAAATTGCCGCCGATCATAATCTTGCCGTCTGGTTGCAAGACCAAGGCATAGATGTTGTCATCTGCCCCGCTACCGGGGTTGAAAGAGGTATCGAGGCTGCCGTCCGTGTTTAGACGCGCGATGCGGTTCCGCGTCGTGCCGTCATAGCTGGTGAAACGCCCGCCGATGAGGATTTTACCGTCCGGTTG
>NZ_AMRL01000057.1 GCF_000299935.1 Oceanibaculum indicum P24
TGGCCGCAAAACACCGCTTACACCAAGTCACGGGCTTTCGTAATGGAACCGGCGCGCGCAAAGATTCTGTGGTCGAAGCCATTTGTACGGTCGCTGCGCAATTGACGCACCGCTGTCGCTGCGACCGAGCGGTCAATTTCGCCGTCGTCATTATCATTTCGTACTGCGGCGGCTGTAAAACTAACTTTTCCGAATGCCCGTTCTTGGGATGCCTTCGACACCGGATACCAGTATGCCATACGGCCCGGAATGATCTTCCGGTCACGCCGGAATGGAGTGGCGGTCAAAAAGACATTTTTCGCATCTAAAAAGTGATTCAAGAATGCTGTCCACGTGTCTGCTGGAACATGGTGTGCTTCATCGAAGATAATTACGTCGAATAGATCGGCAGGAGGATTGGGATCAGCACCGGGAGACAAGCTTTGCGGTGTGGAGATAATGACATCGTAGTCTTCGAGTGCGGCCCATTCGTCGGTAGATGCAGGCCGTCCCTTCTGTCCAAGCACACGTGGATTGCCGATGTCGTTCGGGATGACCCCCAGCTTTCGCAAGGTTGAAAGTTCCTTGAAGTGGCTGGTTGTTTGTTTGCGGAGAGCATCGGATGGCTCCACGATCAATACACGATTTGCTTTCAATATGAATGGGACGGCCATTAGTATGGCGGTTTTCCCATAACCTGTCGGAAGCGAAATTAGAGCCGGCTCTTGGTACACGGAGAAATGAGCCAGAATGGAGTGTAGGGATCCGAGCTGTCCGGGCCGCAGTCCGGTATTCGGCATTTCCAGAGGCTGCAAAATCAGATTGTGATCGGAGAAGTATGGCATCCCTTATTCCTGCAAACGTGAGCCATGCATAATAATAGGTTGAATTTGCGCTAACACTCAAGTAATTGCCCACAATTTCTGCCTGAATTCAGCGCTAACGATGGCTGGTGTCCGTGCCCGCTGGCAAATGGGCTTTGCCCCTCGCGTGGGCAAGACATCCAAACGCCTCCCCTCCCTTGCGGAGGCGGACCCTCGTTTGGAGCCTCCCTGCCCCTGCTATTCCCACTCTTCGCCAGAGCGACAGGGTTGCAGGGGGGCAACCCTGTCCAATTTGGAAATGCGGCTCGTTCAGCGCCTCGGCGCCGAACCATCGCGCGAGCGAGAACATCGCGGTTGGCGCTCTTCGGTGAGCCTGCGCTCCTTGAAGGCTTCTTGCCGGAAGTTGCGCTCGGTTTTCGCAGCGGTCTCCATCCGCTGTAACATTCTAAGTCGCTGATTCAATATCAATTCACTGAGTTAGAGCACAACATCTAGGGCCATTTCCGCTCAACGTACAATTTCTGGTGCCCTCAAGTTGCTTTTTCATACGCTATTGGTTAAAATTCACCTCAGTTTCAACCAAACGCACACCGTGTGCTAAGGCGGACTCCATGACCCGGCGCATGACCTCTTCGCAGATCAACAACATGATCCGTCAGGCGAGACAGAAGCAGCAGCAGGCTATCAATAACTACAATCGCGCGGTTTCAGAGTATAACCGCAAGGCGAAACAAGCCGTCGATGCCTACAATCGTGATGTCCGAGAGCACAATCGGAAGGTTCAAGAGCGTCAGCAGAAAATCAAGCGCGCCATTAACGAATATAATCGAGAAGTTTACTCGCACAATGCCCGTGTACGAGCGGATCGGCAACGTCTAAAGAATGAAATCGCGCGGCTCAACCAGAGAGCTACTTCCACTCACTACGTCACCTACCGCGTCTCGGTCAACACCGTAAGCACAGCCTATCAAAACCTACAGCGCGCAGCAGACAGCGGGCATCTCGACGACGAGTACAACGAGATTCTTGATCTCTCTGAGCGGGAAGCAGCGAACACGGTCGGGCTGATGAACGCCCTTGACGGAGACGCACAGCCTTCCGACGCACCGCCCCCGGATGCAGCGGAGAGTCCATTGACGGGCATTCTCACGGCGATATCGGACGATCTAGCAGACCGCTGGCGCGGCGCGCTCTTCGCGCTCAATCCCGGTAATCCTGATGCGGCCCGGCATTTTTGCACCAGCGCCCGTGAAATCATCGCCCGTGTACTCGACATGCGAGCGCCGGACGACACCGTTATGGAGGAAATGCCGGAGTGCGAAAGAAACCAACGTGGAACCCCGACCCGAAAGTCCAAGGTCCGTTATATTCTCCACATTAACGGTATGCTTCGCACCGAGCTTGAAACGTTCATTGAAACGGATATCGACAACATCATAGCGCTGTTCCAGACCTTCAATGAAGGCACCCACGGGCCCGCGGGTAAGTTTTCTGTTTCACAGCTTCAGGCCGTTCGCAGGCGCGTGGAATGAGCTGCCCCCCGAAAAT
>NZ_AMRL01000058.1 GCF_000299935.1 Oceanibaculum indicum P24
GTAAGCGGTGTTCTGGCCCCACCTCCCGGCGGGCTGGCAGGCATGCGATGCTACCTGGATTGATATCTGTGCGGGAGTTTCTCCATGGACGCTCCAATGGAGCTTCTCACAAGTGGCGGGAGGCGTCGTCGCAATCGTCAGTGGCCGGATGAGGTGAAGGCGCAGATTGTTGCCGAGACGCTTCGGCCTGGGGCGAGCGTGGTTGAAGTGGCGCAGCGGCATGGTCTGAATGCCAACCATGTTTCCTCGTGGCGGACACTTGCCCGGCAGGGGAAGCTGGTGCTGCCGGCACCGGAGGATCCGTTTGAGTTTGCGGCACTGATGGTCGCTCCGGTTGCTGAGGCGGTAACGACAGCGGCGCCGGTGCCGTCGGCAGGGCCGGAGATCATGGTGGGGGCAGTGACCATCCGATTGGAACCCGGCGCTTCTGCAGCCCGGATTGGTTCGGTCGTCCGGGCACTGTCGGCAGCCTGATGATCTTCCCGTCGAACCGGGTGCGGATCATGGTGGCGACCAGGCCGATCGACTTCCGCAAAGGCCACGACAGTCTGGCGGCGATGGTGAAGAACGAGCTGCACAAGGACCCGTTCACCGGCACGGTGTTTGTGTTCCGCGCCCGCAAGACCGACCGCCTGAAGCTTCTCTACTGGGATGGCACCGGACTGGTCATGGCCTACAAGCGTCTGGAAGAGCACAGCTTCACCTGGCCTGCGGTGAAGGATGGGCTGATGACGCTGAGCCACGCGCAGTTCGAGGCGCTGTTTGCCGGGCTTGACTGGCGGCGGGTTCGGGCAGTGGAGGCGCGGGTCCCGGAAGCCGTGGAATGACTGCGTCAGGATGACTCAGGGCTTGTCTTTTGCGGGTATGGCAGGGCCAGATCTGCTAGATTCCCACCATGCTCGAGATTGCTCAACTTCCCGACGATATTGCCGCTCTCAAGGTGATGCTTGTCGCCGCGGAAGCGCGTAATCAGCGCAAGGACGAGCGGATCGCACAGCTGGAAAAGCTGGTTGCCGCGTTCAGGCAGGCGGCCTTCGGTCGGAAGTCGGAAAAGGGTGATCCGGGCCAGTTCGAACTGGCGCTGGAGGATCTGGAAACGGCCATCGCGGCGGTCTATGCCGCGGAAGATGCAGAGGACCGCGCTGCCCGGCGGCCGGCCACGCCGCGCAGCACC
Source organism: Oceanibaculum indicum P24 (assembly GCF_000299935.1). Lineage (NCBI taxonomy): Bacteria > Pseudomonadati > Pseudomonadota > Alphaproteobacteria > Rhodospirillales > Oceanibaculaceae > Oceanibaculum > Oceanibaculum indicum. Next base: position 1,175 of record NZ_AMRL01000058.1, read on the forward strand.
AATCGTGGTTCGCTCCCCGGGCACCTGCCGCGGGTCGAGGAAATCATCGAGCCGGAAAGTCTGGTCTGTGGCTGCGGTGGCGATCTGCACTGCATTGGCGAGGACGCCACCGAGCGGCTCGATGTGATCCCGGCCCAGTTCCGGGTGATTGTGACCCGCCGTCCCAAATATGCCTGCCGGTCCTGCACGGACGGTGTGGTGCAGGCGCCGACACCTGGACGGCTGATCCCCGCCGGGCTGCCGACCGAGGCCATGGTCGCCCATGTTCTGGTCAGCAAGTATGCTGATCACCTTCCGCTTTATCGGCAGGCACAGATCTACAGCCGTCAGGGCGTTGATCTGGACCGCTCCACGCTTGCCGATTGGGTCGGCCGGGCCGCCTTCGAGCTGCGTCCGGTCTATGATGCCCTGATGGCGGACCTGAAACGGTCAACAAAGCTGTTCATGGACGAAACCCGCGCTCCCGTGCTCGATCCTGGGGCCCGAAAGACCAGGACCGGATACTTCTGGGCCCTGGCCCGCGATGACCGGCCCTGGAATGGCACCGCGCCGCCCGGTGTTGCCTTCACCTATGCCCCGGGCCGGGGCGGTCTTCATGCCGAACGGATATTGCAGGGCTTTGGCGGCATTCTGCAGGTGGATGGTTATGCCGGCTACAACCGTCTGGTCGCGCCGGGTCGCGTCGGTTCGGATATCCAGCTGGCCTATTGCTGGGCCCATGCGCGCCGCAAGCTGGTTGAGATCACCCGCACTGGTTCTGCGCCGATCGCCGAAGAGGGTGTCCGGCTGATCCGCGAACTTTATGCCATCGAAGCCGATATCCG
>NZ_AMRL01000059.1 GCF_000299935.1 Oceanibaculum indicum P24
CCACCTTCGAGCCGGTCGCCGTGCCGGCAATGGCGTTGGTGATCGTCAGATCCTTCGAGCCGGTGATGGTGATTACCGAGTTGTCGGCATTGGCCAGCGTGGTGATCACGTTCGCCGCCCCCGTGCCGGTACCGGTCGACACCAGCGACACGCTGGTCGCCCCCGCCAGCGTCAGGCTGGTCAGCGTCTTCGCCGCCGGCGCGGAGCCCGCATCCAGCGTGAGCGCGGTGCTGATCTCGCCCACCTTGTTGCCGATCGACAGAGTGCCGGTGTTGCCCGCGCTGTTATCGACGGTATAGGTCGTGGTCGACAGCGAGTTGGTCGCCGTCAGCGTGGCGTTGCCGCTGGTCTTGAAGTTGGCGATGCCATTGGTGATGAACCCGACATCGACCTGGTTGTTGCCGGTGGTCACGACCAGGCTCTCGAAGTTCACCGCATCATTCACGCCGGCCGCAGCAGACTTGGAGGTCAGCGTCGCCGCCGTCGACAGGGCCAGCGCATCGCTGCCCGCCCCGCCATCCAGCGCGTCCGCCGTGGTCAGGTCGGCAACCGCCGCCGTCACCTGGTCCGACCCCGAGCCGCCCTTGAAGGTCAGGGTCGAGCCGGCCTCGCCGGTATAGGCAACGCCGCCGGTATTGGCCGAGGCATCCACCGTCACCGTCGCCGCCAGGTCGGAGCCGGAGATCGTCGCCTTGCCGGCACCCGAGACATTCACCGTCTTGGCCGCCGAGGCCGCCAGCGAGGTGACCGACAGGGCGGCGCCCGAGCCGACCGCCAGGTTCACCGTGGTGGCCGTCGCCGGACCGGTCAGCGTGGCGATCTTGCTGGCCGCCGTGTCGGTGGTGACGTTCAGCGTGGTCGCCGCCGCCCCGGTGACGGTCAGGTTCTGCGCCGTCGCGTTGCTGTAGCCCGACAGCTCCAGGTTCAGCGTCGTGTCGGTGGTGCTGGCCGCCCAGGTCAGCGCGCCGCCCGCGCTGCCATTGTTCAGCGTCGCCAGGTCCAGCGTCACGCCATTATAGCCGGTCGTGGTGATCGACTTGCCGCCGGTCGCATTGACCTGGTCGACCTGCACCCGGGTGACGCCCGAGGGCGCGCTCGCCGTGCCCAGATTGATGTCGTTGTTGCCCGGGGTGACGTAGTTCAGCACCTCGATATTCTTCGTACCGGCCGGGAAGTTGCCCGGCGTGCCATAGAGCTTCAGCGTGTCGGTGCCCGCACCGCCATCGATCTGGTCGGCCGCGTTCACCGTGGTCGTGCCGGTGAACTCGCCGATGATGGTGTCATTGCCCTCGCCGCCGGTGATCACGTCGGTCGCCGTCGTCAGCGTCAGCGTCTGGCCCGCGACCGGCGCCTGGTCCACCGTAGCGGTGGTCACGACATTGGCCGTGCTCAGCGTGGTCAGGCCGCTGCCCTTCACGGTGATGGTCGCCCCCGCGATCGTGAAGGACACACCGCCCTCGACCGTGGTCTGCCCCGCCAGCGCGGTGGTGATATCGGCATCCGTCGCCCCCTCGATGGCAACACGGTCGCTGCCGGCCACGAAGTCGGTGATGGTCGGGGTCTTCAGCGCGCCGGGGAAGTTGGCATCCGCCCCGCGCAGCACGAACACGTCCGCCCCCGAGCCGCCGGTCAGCGTGTCCTGGCCAAGCCCGGAATACAGCGTGTCGTCGCCATCGCCGCCGACGATCGAGTCATGACCCTTGCCGCCGCGCAGCACGTCATTGCCCGCACCGCCTTCCAGCGTGTCGGCATTCATGCCGCCCTGCAGCACGTCATTGCCGCCAGACCCGATCAGCCAGTCATTGCCGTCGCCGCCATCGATGTCGTCGGCACCCTCCGCCCCGTTCAGCGTGTCGTTGCCGCCAAGACCCCGGATCGTGTCATTCCCCAGACCGCCATTCACCAGATCCCCGTCGGCACTACCAACCAGATAATCGCTCGCACCCGTACCCGTCACCGTCGCCATCGCTTATTTCCCC
>NZ_AMRL01000060.1 GCF_000299935.1 Oceanibaculum indicum P24
GAAGCGCGCCGGCCGCCTGCTTGACGGGCGCGAGTGGAACGAACTGCCGCAATACCTGCCCGCACGGGAGGTAATTAATGCCTGACACCGCCCCCACCCTCACCGTGCCGGCGCGCCGCTGCCGGGAATGCGGCGGCCTGTTCGCGCCCGCGCAGCAGGGCCAGGAGTTCTGCTCGGTCGGTCACCGGCACCTGTACCACAACCGGGTGACGAAGCGCGGCCGGCAGGCTTACGAGGCCGCCATGGCATGGCGCATGCCCGATGCCGCCAGCGGAAAGCGCGGCAGCCCCACCCCGCTGTCCAACATGGTCGATCGCTGGATTGCCGAGGATAACCAGCGCGCCCGCGACTATGAGGCCGCTCGCAGCGCCCGGAAGCGCAAGGCCGGCTGACATGGCCGCGTCGATGCTGTCGCTTAAGGAGTTGCCCGGATGGCCCCTGCTGCTGTCGCGGGAACAGGCGGCGGCCTATGTCGGCGTCAGCCCGGTTCTGTTTGACAAGGAAGTCGATCAGGGCCTGTGGCCGCAGCCCATCCGGCGCGGGGAGAAGCTCGGCCGCAAGACATGGGACCGCCGCCAGCTCGACGCGGCACTTGACAGCATCAGCGGTCCCGGCCCTCAATTCGCCCATGACGACTTCGAACAGCGGCGGCAGGCCGCCAAAGCCGGGCGCGGTGGGGCGACGCGGCAGGAAAAGCGCCGGCATGCCGGGCGTTAACAAGGTCCGCCGCAGCCTCGCCACCGGCGAGACCGTCACCTATTTCTATCATCGCGCCACCGGCCAGCGACTCGACGGCCAGCCCGGCACGGTCGAATTCCAGCGCAGCTGGGCGCAGGCGGAAGCGCGGCTGCACAGCCCCATCGCGCCGGCCCGCGCCATGCCCGCCTTCGAGGAACTGGCCCGCAGCTTCCGGCTTAGTCCCGAATACCGCCGGCTGGCGGAGAAGACCCGCCGGCAATGGGATATCATGCTGCAGGAAATGACCGTTCGCTTCGGCTGGGTACGCTGGGACGATCTGAATCGCCGCGCCATCCGCGCTGAATTTTTCGACTGGCGCGACGAAATGGCAGACACCCCGCGCAAGGCCGATGTCTGTATCGCCAGCCTCTCCCGGCTCTTGAACTGGGCAATGGACCGGGGCCGCATCGAGGCCAACCACGCCGCGCGCATCCCCAACCTGGTAGGGGCCAGCCATAACCGCGCCGGCAAGGTCATCACCCCGCAGCACGAATCGGCGCTGCGCCAGGTCTGCAATGACGATCTGTGGGAGGCTTACCAACTCGCGCTCTACACGACGCTGCGCCGGGGCGACCTGATGGCGCTGCGCTGGACGATGCTGCGCGACGGCTGGTTGATGATCACCCCGTCCAAGACAGCGCATTCGACTGCCATCAAGGTACAGCTGCCGGTGTTTGCCCTGCCGCCGCTGCAGGATCTGCTGGCCGGGCTGTCGCGCTGCACCGATCACATCCTCACCACCCGCAATGCCCATCCCTGGGCGGCGGAGAATCTGAACCGGCAGTGGCAGCAGGCGAAGCGAGCGGCGGCGGAGACCGAGGAAGGGCGCGACCTGGACTGGGATATCCACTGGCATGACATTCGCGGGACCGGCCTGTCCCGGCTCTGGCAGGCCGGATGCACCGATGCCGAGGTGGCGATGATTTCCGGCCATGCCATCGGCGGCCGCTCGATGCTGCGCAACTACGCATCGCGGGACCGCGAACTGGCCGTCAATGCCTACCGGAAACTCTGGGCCTGGATCAGCAAGGCGGAGGGCGATAAGGTTGTCGCCCTCCGCTTCGCCTGACCGTTTTGCAAATTACTGCAAACTAATTGCAAAACGCCTCATAACACACTGATATTAAATGGTAGATATCAGATGCCCATGCA
>NZ_AMRL01000061.1 GCF_000299935.1 Oceanibaculum indicum P24
GCCGCAAAACACCGCTTACGCTATATGGAGCTGCCGGACAGCAAGGTCGGCGCAATGCGCTATCCGTTGGCCGGCCCGGTGCGCGCCATGCTGGCACGCTTGGAGCGCAAGCCGAACAACCCCTATGTGATCGCCGGCCATGTCGAGGGGCAGCATGTGACCGACCTGCAAAAGCCGTGGCGGCGCATCCGCGTGTTGGCCGGCATTCCCGACGTGCGCATTCACGACCTTCGGCACAATGCCGCCTCGCTGCTGGCGAACCGGGGCGTATCGCTTCAGGTGATCGGCAAGACCCTCGGCCACAAGCAAATCCAGACCACGCTACGCTATGCGCATCTGACCGACGAAACGGCGCAAAAGGCGGTGGACGATCTTGCCGCCGGCATCTTCGGCGAAGCGCCGATAGGGCAGCTTCACCAAGCGGCGGAATAGCCATGGGTGCCTGAGTTTGAATTTAGGTTTCTGCTCGCAAGCAGTCATGCCGGTAATTATCAATCAACGCTAGATAAGCCCCAAAACACCAGCGAGTAGGCATCTTCGAGAATGCCCCACCTTATCGGCACTTCCGCAAGTGAGTCGTGCCAACCGATCACCGAAAGCGGTCAATTGGCAGCTATACCCGCCAAGCCCCATTGGCAATGAAGTGGTTGCGCGTCACGTCGTCGACTTTGAGCTGATTGCCGCCCAACGAAGCAAGCGTCCGTTTAAGCCTAGCATTTTCTTTAGTCTTGTCACCCTGCCCGGAAGCTTTCGAGTCGCGGTGCGCTTTAAGTCTTTCGATGAGTGCGGACTCACCCTGCTGACTCGTGAGGTAGAAGAAATCTATGTCCCGAATGATTGATAGTAGAAGCGCCACGAACCCAACGACATCATAATACGTGATGTAATATTCGCCACTTCCGTCATGCGAGATGGTCGCCTTGCTGTTCATTCCGAGAGCTGCAACGTCAACGATCTTATCGACCACCTCGAATTGATCTGGGATATCTGGGTCAAAATTCCCGTGGACAATTGTATTGCGCAATTTTTTGAACAAAAGGTATGCCTGCATCTTCATCTCAAAATCTGACAGAATATTCTGACCGTTTGGCCTTGTTGGAAAAGTCGGAAGCGTCCTGCCGATCATGAACGCCGATTGGGGAAGCAACGCTAGAGCCGTCTTCCAGTTGTCTCGATACGAGGAGGCCGTTGACGTCGGTGGTGAGACGTTCAGATCAAAGCTGAGTGCAGGAAACTGAAAGCCTTTTTCTATTCTTCGGTTGTTAATAGCGATGCCATTTGACTGGGCGACAAGGTCCTGTAGCGCGCTAGTAAAATTTTCAAAAACTGAGCAGGCGACGAGAAACGTCATCTCCGCGATAGCGTCTCGTTGCCGCTCCCAGCTAATTTTCGAGACAGACTCGCGGAGGTCCATACGCTTGATAGCGGTTTCTGCAGCAGGAAAATTGATGAACGAAAGAACCGCGTCGCGAACTGGTCCTGAATCAGAAAGACTCGCGAAGTGTTTCGTTGTCTCACGAAACTGCCAAACCCCAGTCAGAGCTGGATGGGTGAGAACGAGTAGATTGGTAATCCGGTCATGTGCTTCTCGCGCGGGTTGCGTAAAGAGAGTCGTCTTCTTTTCGACGCGACCGGGCGTGAACAACGCGCTACGCCATTTCATCTGTGATCCTTCCCCCCAAAACCTGTCATGGCGCAAGCAATCATCACTGCTCGCCACAATCTTAATGATAGATCATAGAATGCTATCTAATTTATCTGAACAATGAGCTGCCCCCCGAAAAT
>NZ_AMRL01000062.1 GCF_000299935.1 Oceanibaculum indicum P24
GGCCGCAAAACACCGCTTACGGCTTTGTCCTCGCGACGGTGTTTTTCTTTGGCGGTATTCGCCCTGCGCTGATGTCGCTTGTCTCTTGCGGTGCGGCAATCAGGGGGGCGTGATCTGCTCCTGAAGCCGGGGATCAAGAGCAAACCTCTCCTGATGAACATCATCATAGAGTCTTTCCGCCTGAGTTGCGTCCATGATCAAGTTCCAGCTATGCGGGGAAACCGCGGACGGGATCAGGATGCAGGCATACTTCCGCAGCATCTCATCACCGAACTCTTGTTGATTACTTCCAGGCGTTGCAGGGGTAAGCCAGTTCGGGTTGGGAACATCGTCCGGCATGATCACTTTGATCTTCGCCGGATCTACAATGCGAGCTGAAGTGAGGTAATGCGGCATTGTGTCGAGGATTTTGAAGCCCTTGTGGACGGCTATCTCCAGGCAGGCAGTCGCTGGATCCAGCGACGTGTAAATTGCTCTAATTCCTTTCGAATTCCAGCGGCCGCCGACACGAAAGGAGCCCTCCCCACTGTACCAGGTCTTGTAGTGAGCTTTCTGATCGATGCGCCAAAATCTAACTTCGCCTGTACCGAGCGGAGGGGGAAGCGGAATCACGCATAAACACCATATTCAATGCGCGTCAGATACTCCTCAACAGCTTCCGCGCCAGCACTTGTCTGGAGGAGGTCAATCGGCTTGCGATTTGATAGGCCAATGGCCGGCTTGTCCAGCCAAGCTTCCGCAGCCTCTTCAGAGCCCATCACGCGAACGGCAAGCGAAAAAATCTCGGCAAAGCGCCAGGTTCGACTACTCTGTTCGATGCTCAGCCGTCGCGTGTTTTTGCTAGCTTTGTGCCGCTGTAAAGTACGAAGACTGACACCGATAGCTTTCTGCAGCGCACCGTGACTCTCGAGAAGGGATACCGATGAGATCATGTAGAAGAGGGCTTTCGTATCAAGCCCGTGAGTGATCGCATCGTGGGCATCCATTGCGTTACGAATCCTGGCTTTAAGAATTCTCTCTCCGCCGAGGAGCTCGAACGCACTCTTTATGTCGCCCTTAGTCTCAAGCGATTCCATTCCGTACATCCTTCTGACGAGTGTCACTCAATATACGACATGTGTCGCTCGTTTCAAGATCGAGCCTAAGTGTGTCAACGAGCCTTCGAGCGCTCAATCATCGATGTTCAGCGCCGGAAAAAGATCGGGCTTCCCCGCTGCGCGCAGTCGCTCAGCCCGCCGGCGGAGCAGGATCTTCTTCTCCTCCGTGCGTCGATCGCCCGGATTCCTGGCATCCTTCAGGCACGCCGATGGAATCCCCAGGGCGCGCTTTCGCTCCTCGAGTTCTTCGAACCATTCCTGAAGCGCTTCGCGCAAATCGCTCATGAAAACCACCGCATCTGCCGATCATGGGCGCTCATTTTTCCGAGCATTTGCAACATTCTAACAGACATTCGGCTAGCTTTTTGCGTAAGCGGTGTTCTGGCCCC
>NZ_AMRL01000063.1 GCF_000299935.1 Oceanibaculum indicum P24
CGCCCCGCTGCCGCGCTACGTCAATGCGAAGCCATTGAAGGGCGGCACGATTGCCTATTACTGGAACCTGCCGACATGGGCGCGCAAGGCCGGCTGCACCCTGATATCCGAAGCCCTTGGCAGCGACCTTGCCCCCGCCATCACCCGCGCGAATGAGTTGAACCGGGCGCTTGACGAATGGCGGAAGGGCGGCACCTCCGGCCCCCTGCCCGGCTCCGTCGATCACCTCATTGCGCAGTATCAGCGCCATACCGCCTATCTCTCGAAAGCGCCGCGCACGCGGGCCGGATACGATGCCGGGCTTGCCCTGATCGCGGATTACCGCCTGCCGAAATCCGGCCGGCGCTTTGGCGAGGTGCCGGCGGCCAGCGTCGAACCGCGCCACGCCGACCGGCTTTATCAGGATCTCCAGTGGACGGCGGACAAGCGCCGGCGCCTGGCGACAGCCAACGCGGCGATGCGCGTGGCGCGGCGCTGCTGGAATATCGGCCGGCGGCTTGGCCTTGTCAGCGCCAACCCCTTTACCGCGATGGGGCTGGAGGCGACGGGAGGCGACACCACGCCCGCGACGCGCGCGCAGCTCGCCAGCTTCATCGCGGCCGCCGACCGCATGGGATATCCGAGCATGGGGACGGCCGCGCTGCTGGCCTTCGAACTGTGCCAGCGCGTGACGGACGTTATCGGCACGCTCGCATGGACGGGCTTTGACGGCAGGGCGATCCGCTGCCGGCAGCAGAAGACCGGCCAGCTTGTCCGCATCCCGCTGATCGATGCCGAGGGAGAGCTGTTCCCCGGCCTGATCGCGCGGCTGGAGGCTACACCCCGGCGCGGCTCCCTGATCGTGATGCGCGACCAGCCGGACAGGCGGACGAAGACATATCAGCCCTACAAGCTTGACTGGTTTGACCATCTTTTCCGGCAGATCGCGGACGCGGCCGGCCTGCCCGCCAGCTTCACCGCGCGCACGCTGCGCCATGGCGGGCTTACCGAAATGGGGGATGGCGGCGCGGAGGATCAGGAATTGCAGGCGATCAGCGGCCACACCGAGCGCAATACGCTGTCGATCTATACCCGCACGACAGAACGCCAGGCGATGAACGCGGCGCGGAAAAGACGCGCGTTAAGACTGGAAAGGGAGGATATCGAGACGATGGCGGCCGCAGGCCAAGACGCCGCCGAAGGGGCGGAATAGGAACGAATGTCAGAACGGCAGTCAGAACGCTTGTCAGAATAACAAACCAGAAGCCGCAACAAACACTTGCTAAGTTATTGAAAAGAAATGGTGAGTCCTGT
>NZ_AMRL01000064.1 GCF_000299935.1 Oceanibaculum indicum P24
GTCGCCATCGCTTATTTCCCCGATGTTTTTTTACAAAAACCCATACCAGCGCAGAAAGGGACGCCAACAGCGCCTTTCAATTAATGAAAAGCAGAAATCTGCCCTGAGGATTCATCTCCATAAAAAAATATAACCAAAAATGGATAGCCCACAACAGTATCAGAGGATAGAAATGAAAAATTAACGACAAGAATTATTTAAAGATACGGAAAGCCCGAAGCGCGCCCGAAACCTTCAAGGCACAGCCAGAAAATCTATCGCTGATGCCTTCCCTTGAAGCACGCTGCAAGGCCTGCAGCGCCGGGGAGGCCTGCCCGCTGGAGGTCAGGATCAGCAAAAACGGCGGAAGGCAATTTTGCCTTCCGCCGTCAAAACCTTCCCAAACAAGGGAAGTCAGTACGTTAGAGCAACGCGATATCAGATGCGTCGAGGGTGCCCGTTACACCGGTAACCTTGACCAGGATATCAGCCGCCGCATTGAACGTGCCATTGCCATCCACATTGTGGAAGACGTAGCTATCAGTACCGTAGGTGAACAGAGCTGTTGCACCGTCGGTGGCGGCAGCAGCGGCCACCAACCCAGCAGCAGCTGTCAGGCTGGCCGCGGCGGTTACGTTCGCCTGAACACCATCAGCAAGGGTAACGACCGAGACCGTGGCACCAGCATTCTGGAAGACGAGCGTATCGACCTGACCAGCGACAACGTCTGAACCAAGGTTCAAATCGGTGATGCTGTCCGTAACGGTGTCATGCGACGTACCAGCAACGAAGCGGAACGTATCGTTGCCGGCACCACCCGTCAGGATGTCAGCTCCCGCTGCATCGCCACCGTCACCAATGGTGGCGGCCGATGCGGCGGCACCCTTCGTGATTTCAGAAACAGCACTGAAGATCGCACCGGTGGACAAGCCCTTGTCGATCACGGTGATGTTGGCGACATCCCCGGCAGTGTTCTTGTACGTAACAGTAACATCCGCGCCGTTTGCGGTTACCGTATCGATGTTAGCATTGCCGCCTTTGATGGCAGCCTCTGCTGCAGCGATAGTCGCGGCAATTGTAACAGTGGTAGCGCTGTCTCCGATCGCGACGTCAACACCACCGACCGTGATAACATTGTCGCCGCCGGCATCAGCTCCACCGTTAACTGTGAATCTCTGGACTTCCGCGGTTGCAGTCGCCGCCGCAACACTGACACCATCGCCCTGGATCGTGTCGTTGCCATCACCACCAACGATGGTGTCAGCACCGGCGCGGCCCAACAGCGAGTCTGCCGCTGTGCC
>NZ_AMRL01000065.1 GCF_000299935.1 Oceanibaculum indicum P24
ACCATGTGGAACAATTGGTGCCAGGACGTGACGGCCGGTAACTGAGAAGCGATATGTCGAAGAAGAAGAAAGCCTCCTCCCGCAAGCCCTCCCTGCCGCAGCCCGCGCCGCAGCAGAAGGCCAATCCGCTGCTCCAGCAGGCCATCGCGCTGCATCAGCAGGGAAAGCTGGCGGAGGCGGAGACGCTGTACCGGCAAATTCTGCTGCAGGACCAGAAGCAGCCCGATGCGCTGCATCTGCTGGGCCAGATCGAACGCCACAAGGGGAATGCGCAGGCCGGCCTGGAGATGATCGAGCGGGCTATCGCGCTGCGGCCGGAGTCTGCGCCCTTCCGCATGACGCGCGGCAACACGCTGCGGGTTATGGGGAAGCGGGCGGCGGCAATCGCGGCCTATCGGGAAGCGCTAGAGATCAATCCGGATTTTGCCGATGCGCACAATAATCTGGGCGTGATCCTGCTGGAGGCGGGAGACGCGCAGGAGGCTGCGGATCATTTCCGGCGCGCGCTGGAAATCAGACCCGCCTACCCGGATGCCAGCAACAATCTGGGCAATGCCCTGAAGGCGCTGGGCGATATTGAGGGGGCGATCCAGCGGTTCAAACGCACGCTCGAAATGGCGCCGAATGCCGTCAGCGCCTGGACCAATCTCGGTTCGCTCTATCACAAGATCGGCCAGTGGGATTCCTGCACCGAGTGCTATCGGAAAGCCCTGTCGATCAACCCGAACTCCGCCGAGGCGCACGGCAATCTAGGGACGATCCTTGCCGATTGGGGGCGCTATGACGAGGCAAGGCAGCATCTGGAAAAGGCCATTGAGCTGCGCCCGAATTTCCCGGAGGCGCTGATGAGCCTGGGCCATGCCCTGATCGAACAGGGGCATGGCTTTGAAGGCGAGATGCGGTTTCTCAAGGCGCTTGAACTTGCGCCGGATTCGCCGCTGGCCAACCGCATGTTCAGCCTCAAGCTCTTCAAGCAGCGGCGGCTGATTGAGGCGCGGGACTATGCCCTGAAGGCGCTGCCGCACGCGAAGCTGCGCGAACGCGGCATGCTGCTGTCGCATCTGGCCTCGGTAATGGCCATGCTGTCCGACTTCACGCAGGTAAAGGCGCTGAGCGACGAAGCAATGGCGCTGGCGCCCTGGGAAGACGAGCTCTGGGAGCACCGGCTCTATAATTTCAGCTACCACCCTGATCTTGCG
>NZ_AMRL01000066.1 GCF_000299935.1 Oceanibaculum indicum P24
CCACGATGGCTAAAGCGAAGTTTGAACGGAACAAGCCGCATTGCAACATTGGGACGATTGGCCATGTTGATCATGGCAAGACGTCCCTGACGGCTGCGATCACGAAGGTTCTGGCGGAGGCTGGCGGCGCGACCTTTACGGCGTACGACCAGATCGACAAGGCGCCGGAGGAGAAGGCGCGCGGCATCACCATTTCGACGGCGCATGTGGAGTATGAGACGGGCAACCGTCACTATGCGCATGTGGACTGCCCGGGCCATGCCGACTATGTGAAGAACATGATCACGGGTGCGGCGCAGATGGACGGCGCCATTCTGGTGGTGTCGGCCGCTGACGGCCCGATGCCGCAGACCCGCGAGCACATCCTGCTGGCGCGTCAGGTCGGCGTCCCGGCGATCGTGGTGTTCCTGAACAAGTGCGACATGGTCGACGATCCGGAGCTGCTGGAGCTGGTGGAGCTTGAGGTCCGCGAGCTGCTGTCCTCCTACGACTTCCCGGGCGACGATATTCCGATCGTGAAGGGCTCGGCCCTGGCGGCGCTGGAAGACAGCGATCCGAAGCTGGGCAAGGACGCGATCCTGGAGCTGATGGCCGAGGTCGATCGCTACATTCCGCAGCCGGAGCGCGCGAAGGACCTGCCGTTCCTGATGCCGATCGAGGACGTGTTCTCGATCTCCGGCCGTGGCACGGTGGTGACCGGTCGCGTCGAGCGCGGCATCGTGAAGGTTGGCGAGGAAGTCGAGATCGTCGGCCTGAAGGACACGACCAAGACGGTTGTGACCGGTGTTGAGATGTTCCGCAAGCTGCTGGACAGCGGCGAGGCGGGCGACAATATCGGCGCGCTGCTGCGTGGCGTTGGCCGCGAGGATGTGGAGCGCGGCCAGGTTCTGTCCAAGCCGGGCACGATCAAGCCGCACACGCGCTTCAAGTGCGAGGCCTACATTCTGACGAAGGAAGAAGGTGGCCGTCACACGCCGTTCTTCTCCAACTATCGTCCGCAGTTCTACTTCCGCACCACCGACGTGACCGGCGAGGTTGTTCTGCCGGAAGGCACGGAGATGGTGATGCCGGGCGACAACATCGCCATGGAAGTGAAGCTGATCGCGCCGATCGCCATGGATGAGGGCCTGCGCTTCGCCATCCGCGAAGGCGGCCGCACCGTCGGCGCCGGCGTCGTCGCCAA
>NZ_AMRL01000067.1 GCF_000299935.1 Oceanibaculum indicum P24
TGAGCTGCCCCCCGAAAATCGGACAGTGACGGAAGCTACGATCTGCCGTCTGCTGGTCTCCAAGAACGAGGAGATCAGAACATGTCGAAACGCAGGAACCATGATGCGGGCTTCAAGGCGCGCGTGGCGCTGGAGGCGGTGAAGGGCGAGCGCACGGTGTCGGAGCTGGCGGCCGAATACGGCGTTCACCCGACGATGATCCACACCTGGAAGAAGGCGCTGCTCGAAGGGGCGGCGGACATCTTCGAGCGCGGCGGCAGGAAGAAGGCCGAGGTCGACGAGGAGACCGTTCGCGAGTTGCACGCCAAGATCGGGGAGCTGGCTGTGGCCAACGATTTTTTGGCCAGAAAGCTCAAGCCCTGGACCGGGAAGTGAGGCGCGGGATGATCGACCGCAACCACCCGACGCTGTCGATCGGAGCGCAGTGCCGCCTGCTGTCGATCTCGCGGTCGTCGTTCTACTACCAGCCACTGGGCGAGAGCGAGATGAACCTGGCGCTGATGCGGCTGATCGATCGGCAGTTCCTGGAAACCCCGGTTTACGGCGTCCGGCAGATGACCTGGCACTTGCAGAACGAGGGCCATCTCGTGAACCAAAAGCGCATCCGGCGGCTGATGCGGCTCATGCGCCTGATGCCGATCTACCAGAAACCCAACACCAGCAAGCCCGCCAAGGGGCACCGGACGTACCCATATCTGCTGGGCGGGCTGCGCGTCGAGCGGCCCACCCAGGTCTGGTGCGCCGACATCACATACCTGCCAATGAAGCGGGGATTCCTATATCTGGTCGCCATCATGGATTGGTTCACCCGCAAGGTGCTGGCCTGGCGCATCTCGAACACGCTGGAGGCGGACTTCTGCGCCGAGGCGCTGAACGAGGCGATCCTCCGCTTCGGCCCGCCCGAGATCATGAATACGGACCAAGGCTCGCAGTTCACGTCCTTCGCCTGGACCGACCGTCTGAAACGGGTCGGCACCCGGATCTCGATGGACGGCAAAGGGCGCTGCCTCGACAACATCTTCATCGAACGCCTCTGGCGGTCCCTGAAGTATGAATGTGTCTACCTGCACGCCTGGGAAACCGGATCGCAGGCCAAGGCCGGCATCGGGCATTGGGTCGCCTTCTACAATCACCAGCGACCGCACGCCGCCCATGGCGGACAACCGCCCGC
>NZ_AMRL01000068.1 GCF_000299935.1 Oceanibaculum indicum P24
AGCTACCACCCTGATCTTGCGGCTGCGGATATCTTTGCGGAGTTCGCGCGCTGGGGGGATGGCCAGCCGGAACCCTCGCTGGTGCCGCACGGCAATGACCGCACGCCGGGGCGGCGGCTGCGCGTGGGGTTCGTGTCACCGGACTTCCGGCGGCACACTTCGCGCTTCTATTTCTCGGCCCTGTTCGAGCATCACGACCGCGAGGCCATCGAGCTGATCGGCTACTCCAACGTGCAGCAGCCTGATGAGTGGACGGAGAAGTTCCGCGGCTGGGCCGATGGCTGGCGGGAGATCCGCGGCCTGTCGGATACGGAAGTGGCGGAACAGGTGCGGGCCGACGGGATCGACATATTGATCGATGGCTGCAACCACATGCAGGACCACCGTCTCGGCGTGTTTGCGCTGAAGCCGGCACCGGTGCAGGCGACCTGGCTGGGGGCGGCGTGGACGACCGGCCTGTCGGCAGTGGATTATGTGCTGTTCGACCCGTATATGGCGCCCGAGGGCACGCTGGCGCGGGAGGCGATCGTGCGTCTGCCGGGCTGCTTCATCGCCTACCGCCCGCCGGAGGGCACACCCGAAGTCGCGCCGCTGCCGGCACAGCGAAGCGGGCAGGTGACCTTCGGCTATTCGGGCCGGACGGAGCGTCTGAACCACCGCGTGTTCCGGGCCTGGGGGGAGATCCTCTCCCGCCTGCCGGAGGCGCGGCTGGTGCTGGATTTCCGGGCCTTCGCGGACCCGAAGACGCAGGCCTATTACCGGGCCGTCCTGGGCCAGTACGGGGTGGATGTATCGCGGGTCGAGATGCGGTGCAGCGCCGACATCTTCAAGGGTCTGGCGGATATCGACATCCTGCTGGACTGCTTCCCGCACAGCGGCGGCACGATGCTGTTCGATGCCTTGTGGATGGGGGTGCCGGCGCTGACGCTGGCGGGCCGCCCGCC
>NZ_AMRL01000069.1 GCF_000299935.1 Oceanibaculum indicum P24
GCAGCAGCTGGCTTCGCAGTCCCTCAGCATTGCCAACCAGCGCCCGTCGGTGCTGCTCAGCCTGTTCCGTTAATCACGGAAACCGGTTTTACCGGAAGGGCGGGACCGCAAGGTCCCGCCCTTTTTCTTTGTCTGTTGCTCCGTCCGCCGCGTTTCATTCTCGCCGGCGGCTTCTGCCTTGTTGCGAGAAGCGTTTACGGCTTGGGAAAGGCTGCTGCTAACTGCCTGCGGTACCGGGCAGTTTTGTGCATGGCCGGCCAGCGACTAGGAACTTCTTGCCGGGGCAATCCTGCGCGGTTTCATTCGTTGGCCTAAAGCGTCAAAATAAATTCTTTAAAAACAAATGGTTATGTTGATTTCCTGTTGTGGCACGCCGGTTGCTCTGGAATGCCCGTAGTCATCTACGGACAGGAGCCTCGCTATGCCAGCAGGTCAGAATTCGATCAATACGAATGTCGGCGCGCTTGTCGCGCTGCAGAATATGAACAGCATCAACAGCCGCCTGGATCAGACACAGAACCGTGTCTCGACCGGTTTCAAGGTCACGGGTGCGGTCGATGATGCCTCCAGCTTCTCCATCGCCCAGGGTCTGCGCGGTGAGCTGAAGGCCTACAGCGCCGTCTCCCAGGGGCTTGCCCAGGCGCGCGGCGTGATGACCGTTGCCGAGGCGGGCGCCACGTCGGTGTCTAACCTTGTCGGCGATATCAAGAAGAAGGTCGTCGAGCTGGCAAACGCCGCCATCACGACGGCGCAGCGCTCGATCCTGACGGCTGACTTCGATCAGCTGGTCGATCAGGTCCGCGCCTTCCTGAACCAGGCGACCTTCCAGGGCACCAACCTGCTGAACTCAGGTGCGGCCACGGTCAATGTCATCTCCGATATTGACGGTTCGACCATCGAGCTGCGGCCGAACGACCTGATTGGCGATCTGGACACCTTCTCG
>NZ_AMRL01000070.1 GCF_000299935.1 Oceanibaculum indicum P24
GGGGCGGATGCCGCGCTGTTCGATATCGACAGCAAGACCGGCGCTATCACCTTCAAGACCGTACCGGACTTCGAGAACCCGACCGATGCGGGCGGGAACAACGTCTATGACATTGAGGTCACGGCCTCGGACGGTACCCTGACCAGCCCGGCGAAGGCGGTGGCAATCACCGTGACCGATGCCAATGAGCCTGCCCTTGTCGATCTGAATGGCGGCGATGCCGGTACGGGCGCCAGCGCTGAGTTCACCGAGAATGGCAACGCCCTGACCCTGGTGCCGAATGCCAGCATCTCGGACCTCGACAGCACCAACCTCCTGAAGCTGGATATCAGCCTGACCAATGCGCAGGTCGGCAGCCTGGAAGGGGTTTCGCTGGACGGTTATTCCAATGGCGATGTCGCGAACGGCATCACCATCACCTACACCGACAGCGCGACGATCAGCCTGTCCGGGTCCGGGTCGCTGGCCTCCTACACAGCCCTGCTGAAGGCGCTGCAATACACGAACACCTCCGATGCGCCGGTGCCGGAGACGGTGCGCACCGTCACGGTCACGGCAACCGACGACCAGAACATCACCAGCACCGCGCAGACCATCTCGGTCACGGTGAAGGCGGTGAACGATGCACCGACGGTCAACGACAAGCTGACCACCGCCACTGTCGCGGAGAACGGCACCGGCACCATCTATACGGTGACCGGCAGCGACCCGGATACCGGC
>NZ_AMRL01000071.1 GCF_000299935.1 Oceanibaculum indicum P24
CCGCGGTCTCGATCCCGATGATCGCCTCGCCGCGCGTCGGGAACGGTCGGCACCAGCCGTCGCCCGGATAAAGGAATGGCTTGATCACCATCGCGCCCGCGTCTCCGCGAAAGCGCCCCTCGGGGAGGCCTTGAGCTACATCGCCAGATACTGGGCAGGGCTCGCCTTGTTCCTGATTGATGGACGCATCGAGCTCGACAACAATGCCGTCGAGCGGACCATCCGGCCTATTGCGCTCAACCGGAAGAACGCGCTCTTTGCAGGACATGACGCCGGAGCTGAAAACTGGGCTGTCATCGCCTCGCTGATCGAGACCTGCAAGCTCAACGTCGTCGATCCCCATGCCTGGTTGGCCTCGACCCTCAGCGCCATAGCCGGCGGTCATCGGCAGAGCCAGATCACCAAACTGCTCCCGTGGAACTACACTGCAAGAATCGGCGACTGACTCGAAAAGCAAGGGCGCCATCGCCTTCATACGCGGCAAGAATGTGGTGCCGTTCCACCGACCTTGATGTCTACGTGGCCGCAAAACACCGCTTAC